>JBKPGQ010000247.1:0-8173 GCA_046729455.1 Verrucomicrobiota bacterium | reverse complement strand
CGTGATTTTGGTAGACGCCAAAGACGTGCACGACGGCGACATTGTTGCTGCATTGATCGACGGCGAAACGACATTGAAACGTTATGTCGTCGAGCGCGGCCGGCCATATCTCAAAGCGGAAAACTCGCGGTATCCGGATTTTGTTCCGGCACGCGAACTGAAGATTCAAGGCGTGATGGTATCGCTGATTCGGAAACAAGAACGCCGGAAACGGCTTTGATAGAGAAGAGCCGGACCAGGGAAGCCGGCAGTTCTCGAATATTGCGATATTGCTTTACGGTTTAGAAGGCGAAGCATGAAAACGACTGTTGACCTACCGGAGTCCCTGCTGAAGCAGGCAAAACGCAAGGCCTTGTAAAACAACACCAGCTTGCGAGCCCTGATGATTTCTGGCTTAAAGAAAGAGTTCGCTTCGCCGATGAAGACTGTGAGCGATCCCATCGAACAGATCCGAAATGCCGCGAAGGAGCTGTGGCGTGGCATCAAAGCGGATCGTTACGTGCGCGAATTGCGCAAAAACTGGAAATAACGCGCGTTTTCTGGGACACGAATCTGTTCATGTATTTATGGGAAGGATCGGTCCGCACTAGTCCAAACCCCCCGCGGGGTGAGACAGCGATCCAGTGTAAGTGTTCACTTGAACATATGACTGGGTGCTGCCATTTTCTTCGATGGATATGAGCGGGAAGATTATCGATCTGCGCAACCTTCTTGCGATTCGTTTCCCGCAGGTGCCCATGCCGGTGGGAACGCGTTTAGTCACGGGTTTAGCTTTCTTCGATCAACCTATTGGCGGCGGCTTGCCGAAAGGGGCGATCACCGAATTGATCAGCCCGCGAGGAAGCGCGGGAAGCGCATCGCTCGTTCATGCCTTCATCCACGGCGCCTATCGCGATCAGTATTTTGTGGCGCTGATTGATGGGCGCGATTCGTTCGATCCCTGCGCGCTGCCCAATTCCATTCTCCGTCAGTTTTTTTGGGTGCGTTGCACTAAAGCCCTTGAAGCAGTTAAAGCGGCGGATCTGCTCTTGCGAGATGGCAACTTTCCGCTGGTGATTCTCGATCTGATTCTCAATTCGCCGGAAGAATTGCGCAAAATTCTGCAAACAACCTGGTATCGCTTGCAACGGCTTGTCGAGTCGGTGCCCACAGCGTGTCTGGTGCTCACCCGATATGAAATGGTGAGCAGCGCACAACTGAAGCTTGTTCTTGAAAATTCCTGGAACCTGCAAACTTTGGAAAAGCAGGATGCGATTTCTCAGCTGCGGATCGTTGTAAAACGATCGCATCTCAAATCAGTAGTCCCGCCTTTGGTCGCCGCCGCGACCTGCGCCGCGGGAAGCAATAGTCAATGATGAACTAAATCGATGTTTGGGACGATTTATTTGCCGAACTTTTATTTGCAGGCCGCTATGCGGCATCAGCCGAGACTTTGCGCAAAACCAGTAGCTTTAATTGAGGAGAAGGAAAAGAAACCGGTGATCATTCAACTGAACGAGGCGGCAGAAAAGGCGGGGATCTGCAAAGGAATGACTCCGAGCCAGGCTCTGGCGCGATCTTTACGGGTCGTCATCAAAGTGCGTGCGCACACGCAGGAAAAATCGATCCAGGAAATCCTGCTCCACTACGCGTTTACGCTCAGCCCATTTGTAGAAAACACCGGATCTGGGGTTTGCACGATTCAATTTACAGACCACCGTCATCTACAGGCAAAAGTAGTACGTGTGATTGAGCAATTAGCGAAATGTGAAATTTTGGCTCAAGCGGGGATTGCTGCTACGCCAGATATCAGTTTTCTGGCAACACATCTGGCGCGACCGGTTTTGCAGATCGAGAATGCAAAAGAATTTCTTGCTCCGTTGCCGATAGAACTTCTCGAAACGGTTTCCCCGTTTTTTTGATAGAGACATTGCCGCGCCATCTTCAGCTGCGCGCGCGAGACAACTGATCAATGATTCTTCTTCGGTTTCCGGATCATTTCCGTTTGCTTTACGACGAATGATCTTACGCGGGCATACTCCTTCTGGACGCCATTGGCGAAATCGTGCGGGCCGTACTCAAACAGCACAACGAAACAAAAGGTTAGCAGGATGAATAGAACCAACCAAAAAAGACCGCGCAGGAGCGCCATGCAACAGGCTAACGTGCGCGGAGACGGCGATCAATACCAGCGCGACGGAACGACAACGTCTTGAATGGAATGGCGAAACTGCCAAGCTATCTCGCCATGCGCGTGCCGTTGCTGGATCTTAGCGAACAATATCGTGCGTTGGGCGTTTCAATCCGCGGGGCTATTGACGACGTCCTGGCGAGCGGCCGTTTCATCCTTGGCCCAAAAGTGGAGGCGTTCGAGAAGGCGATGTGCGGGTATTGTAATACGCCGCACGCCGTGGGTGTTTCGTCTGGAACGGACGCTTTGCTGGCCATTTTGATGGCGCTTGGAATCGGCCGCGGCGACGCGGTTATCACGACGCCCTACACATTTTTTGCTACCGCCGGATGCCTCGCGCGCGTCGGCGCGAGACCACTTTTCGCCGACATCGATCGAGAGACATACAACATTCGGCCATCTGCGATTCAGGAATGCGTCGAGAAAAATTGTCAGCCTGATGCTGATGGAACATGGAAAACAAAGAGGGGAGAAAAACTCCGCGCAATGGTTCCGGTCCATTTGTTTGGTCTATGCTGCGAGATGGACGCGCTTTTGGAGATTGCGGAGCGTTACCGCCTTGTTTTGATCGAGGACGCTGCGCAGGCGATCGGCGCAGAATTTCCATTCCCTGACAGAATCGCCAAGGCCGGAACGAGGGGCGAAGTTGGGCTGTTTAGCTTTTATCCTTCCAAGAATCTTGGAGCTGCAGGCGACGCCGGCATGGTCGTTTGCCGGGATGAGCAGCTGGCGCAAAAGCTGCGCACTTTCAGAGAACACGGCATGGAGCCGCGCTATTTCCACCATGTCATTGGAGGCAATTTCCGCCTCGACGAAATACAAGCCGCAATTCTCGCGGTTAAACTTCCATATCTGGAAAAGTGGGCAGCCGCGCGGCGCGCCGCTGGAGATTTTTATGCCGCGGAATTCGCGCGGGCGGAGTTGACCGAAAGAATCACTATGCCCGCCGAACCGTACCGTGAGCGCGGCCTAACGAATCATCACGTTTATCACCAATACGTCATCCGCACGCCGATGCGCGATGCATTGCGCGAGTACCTGGGCAAACGCGAAATCGAGACAGCGATTTACTATCCACTCGGACTCCACGAGCAGAAATGCTTTACCTATCTCGGCTATAAGAAAGGTGATTTTCCCGAGACCGAACGCGCCGCGTGCGAGACGCTAGCGCTGCCCATTTACCCCGAAATTTCTCGGGAATCCCAGCGATACGTGGTCGATGCGATCGCGGAGTTTTATAGCTGACGGTGCGTGTGGCGTGATACTTGCAAGCCGCGCAGCGCGAGCCTATATGAATCGCTCGCATTCAAACGGGTAGGTACCGAAGTGGCCAAACGGGGCAGACTGTAAATCTGCTGGCTTTACGCCTTCGCTGGTTCGAATCCAGCCCTGCCCAATCTCCTTCTTACCCTGACTCGGAATTCCTAATAGCCTCTTCGCTGGCCACCTTCGCGACGGCCACCGTATCCACCACCGCCGTAGCCGCGTCCGCCACCGCCGGGTGGTCTCGGTTCCCGCGGGCGAGCCTCATTCACGGTCAACGCCCGGCCTTCAACGGTTTGGCCATTGAGTTTCGAGATGGCGTTTTGAGCGTCCTCTTCGGAACCCATCGTGACAAACGCAAAGCCACGCGATTTGCCGGTGAATTTGTCTTGCATGAGGGAAACTTCCTGCACAGTACCGGCCTGTGAGAAAAGTTCCTGAAGTTCGTTTTCCGTCGTGTTGAAGGAAAGATTGCCTACGTATAGTTTAGTTCCCATTGAGTTTATTCTGGAAAGGCCGCCAGGTCACTGTTCCCGCTTATCGGATTTCAAATCGCCACTGAATAAACTCAACTGACAATCCACCAACTTCCAGGCTTCCGTTTCCGTTTTCGGATCACTTGTAAAATGCTTCCTTTAGGAAAGCAATAGAAAATAGCGTAACAATTTTTACCTGCTACATGGCCCAATTAGGTAGTACGACCGGAGAAAAAACCCCTGAACGGGTGGCAGTCGTGGCTGCAGGAGTGGTGAGCCCGTTGGGGTTTGGACTGGCGGAAACGCTCGATTCGTTACGGAGGGCGAAAGACTGCGTCACCGCTGTAACGCGATTTTCGGTAGCTGAATGTCGCTGCAAGACCGCGGGTCAAATAACCGATGATCGCGTCCTTGCTGGTCCGGACAAAAGCCTACGCGCTAAACGCCTGCATCGGGCGTCGCACATGGTGATTCACGCACTAAGAGAAGCCATGATGAAAGTGCCTCAGTTTGAGCCTGAGTTAACGGTAATCGGAACGACGAGCGGCGGCATGTCTTATGGAGAACATTACTACCGATCACTGCGTCAATCAGGAAATCTGCGACACGCCCCGACGTGGATCGCTAATTACCCGGCGCAAAAACCGGTAATCGATGCGCAAGAGCAGGTCCTTGGGGTTTCTGTGCCATGTCAGGTGATCGCGAACGCCTGTGCCTCGGGCACAAATGCAATTGGTCACGCGTTCGAATGCGTGCGGTCAGGTCGCTACCAACGCGTATTGACTGGAGGCTATGACGCTCTTTCGGAACTGGTCTTCACGGGCTTCGATTCGCTTCAAGCCTCGACGCCTGAAAAATGCCGCCCGTTTGATCGACATCGCGCCGGCATGGTGCTGGGGGAAGGTGCCGCCATTCTCGCGCTGGAAAATCTTGAGCTTGCTCGAAAGCGGGGTGCGCCTGTCCTCGCAGAAATTGTCGGCTACGGGATTTCTACGGATAATTTTCACATCACGCAGCCGGACCCTTCCGGCATCGGACCGCGACAGGCGATGGAGCGAGCTCTCCGGAGCGCGCAAGCTTCGGCAGACGAAGTTGATTACATCAATGCACACGGGACGGCCACCGTGTTTAATGATGCAGCAGAAGGCAAGGCAATCAGCGCGTTATTTAATGGTGTTCCGGTGAGTTCGACCAAGAGCATGATGGGCCATTCGCTGGGGGCCGCAGGCGCGGTCGAAGCCATTGTCTGCTTGCTGGCGCTCCTCCATCAATTTCTTCCTCCTAACATCAATTTTGGCGCTTTGGATGACGGCCTTGAGCTAAACGTTGTGGCGAACGAATCGCGACCCGCTGCCGTGCGTACGGCGCTTTCGAATTCTTTTGGCTTTGGCGGCACGAATGCTTCGATTCTATTGCGCAGGGTTGGAGCATGAGTTTGGCGATCGCCGGAATGGGGTGGGTGACCCCTCTTGGTGATGGGGTCGATGCAGTATGGGAGCGGCTGCTTCATGGCGACGAGGCGTCCGCAACGCCGATTTCGGAGCAGTTTGCCGATCAGTCCTACAGTGCCTTTCGCGTACCTGAATCGGCGCTGACTCGTTTGGCGCATCCACGCCTTCGTCGGGCCAGTCTTATTTCGCGATTTGCCGCAGCAGCAGGTTTGGAGGCGTTGCAAGCTGCAGGCGTAAAGGTGGATTCGCAAAATGCTCGGCGAATTGCGCTAATCTTCGCGATCTCCAACGGGGGTGTGATTTATACCAAGCGCTTCTACCGCGATGTCGTTGAGAGCGGTGCGCAGGCGGCCAGTCCTCTTTTGTTTCCGGAAACGGTTTTTAATGCGCCGGCGAGCCATCTCGCGGCAATTCTGGGTGTAACCGGAATCACTTACACCGTCGTGGGCGACGGAGCGGTAGGCGTCCTGGCGATAAAAATGGCGGAGGATGTAATGACGAATAAGTCGCTTGATTATTGCCTGGTCGTCGGCACCGAAGAAATCGATTGGCTTTTATGCGACGCCTATCGGCGCTGGCGTTTGCTTCGTTCGGCGCCTCCGATTCAGCCGTTCAGTAAGCAAAAGCGAGGAATGATTTTAAGCGAAGGAGCAGGAGCAATCGTGCTCGCACGAGGCGGGCCGATTACAATCGAACGCGTTCATCCGGGTGGCTGTTACGGAAAGCGAGCCGAAGCAGCGGAAATTTTGATGCGAATGCTGCGCGACCTCAGTGAAACTGAAACCGACTTTGTCATCTCGAGCGCTAACGGCACGTTCATCGACCAGGCAGAGCAGGGAGCGTTGGAGCAGGTGATTCCAGATGCGATTGCTTACACGGCAAAGCCAGCGTTAGGCGAAAGCGTAGGCGCCTCGGGGCTGTGGCAAGTCATCCTGGGAGCCCAAGCCTTGCGTTATGGGGAGCTTCCACCTGTGCTGCACGCCGACCTAAACATTTCGTTGCGGCTTTCGCTTTCGCGCATGTCCGTGGCCGGAGCGCGTCGAGCAATCATCTTAAGCTCTGGAGTCAATCAGCAAGTAGCGGGCTTGCGACTGGCGATTCAGTGATATTTGATCCGTTGCTACCCGCCAAATTTGCCTCGCATATGTGATCAAAAATTGTCCGGGAATTTCAAAGCGCGAATCTGACAAAAATTTGCGTCAACGGAGTAGGACGAGGTTCCAGTTCGTTTTTCCTGCCGCGATTTCAAGCCACGCCACGCTAGGAGGTGCGCCTTGGTTGGCGCGCGTCACGCAACCGGGATTTAGAAACAGCACATTTCCGCGTTTTTCGTTTCGTGGGACGTGGGTGTGTCCGTGTAGAACAACATCGACGTCATCGGGCAGGTGATCAGGCGGTGTGTGTTGGAGACGGAATCTCAATTCGCCTCGCACAAGATCGACAACCAACGGCCATTCCAAATTGCTGTCACAATTTCCTCGCACGACAATGACTCGAGGTCCGATCGCGCGAAGCTCGTCGAGAATCGCCTCCGTGCAAACATCGCCAAGATGCCAGATTTCATCAGCGTCCCTGGCAATTTGTTTGACCGTTTCCGGTAAACGATTGTGCGTGTCCGCCAGAACGAAAATATGCAAGGTGTCCTTCAATTTTTCAGGCGTTGGCATACGGCGGCAAGTTATCTTTACAAACTGTTACGCGCCGCGCGTTTCGGCCGCACGTTTCGGATGCACGCGTTGATTTGCACGACAGCGGATGTTACGTAGCCTCGCCGGCTCTGCCATGAGTCAGAACTACAAAAATACTCTTAATTTGCCACGCACGGAGTTTCCGATGAAGGCGAACCTCGCCGCGCGCGAACCGGAAATGCTTCGAGTGTGGGAGGAGACGCGACTCTATCAGCAGATCCAGAAATCGAGAGAGGGCCGCGAATTGTTTGTGCTCCATGATGGGCCGCCATTCGCCAATGGAGACGTGCATATGGGCACCGCGCTCAACAAAATCCTCAAAGATTTCGTGGTAAAATCGCAGACTATGCTCGGCAAACGCGCGCCGTACGTGCCGGGCTGGGATTGTCATGGACTGCCGATCGAATACAAGGTGGTGAAGGAATCGCGCGGCCTTTCTCCCCTGGAGATTCGCAAAAAATCGGAAGCGTTTGCGTGGAAGTTCGTCAACATCCAGCGCGAGCAATTCAAACGGCTGGGCGTCTTCGGCGATTGGGAGAATCCATATCTGACGATGGATCCCAAATATGAAGCAGAAATCTTGCGCGCTTTCGCCGTATTCGTTGAGGAAGGTTTTGTTTATCAATCGAAGAAGCCGGTTTTTTGGAGTACAGGCGCGCAAACTGCGCTCGCCGAAGCTGAGGTCGAATATCAGGAACGCAACGATACCGCGGTTTACGTGCGATTCCCGCTTTCTCCCGACCAAGTGGCGAAGCTCGGCTTACCAACTGATAAGCCGGTGAGCATCGCGATTTGGACAACCACCCCATGGACATTGCCCGCAAATCTGGCGATCGCAGTCGATCCTGACGCCGAATACGAAATTTTGGGCAATCAGGACGAGCGAATAATTGTCGCTCGCAAGCTTCGCGACCAATTCATTGAAAAAACTGGTTTTGTCGCATCGGAAGAATCGACTTTTGGTGTTGGCAAGCAGCTGGTCGGGCTTCAGGCGCAACATCCATTTCTCGATCGAAAATCAACCATACTCGCAGCTGATTTCGTGGCCATGGACACCGGCACAGGCCTGGTGCACATCGCCCCCGGTCACGGCGAGGACGATTACTGGTTAGGCAGGGCCAACGG
>JBKPGQ010000246.1:0-3326 GCA_046729455.1 Verrucomicrobiota bacterium | reverse complement strand
AATTTGGTTTTGGGTCATGCGTCCGTATTTCTCGATGAGCCTGCGGACACTATAGCGGCCTTTGCGGGCGCACACTTTATCCCGCGGGACCGGCTGCAATTTTGCATCGGCCTGACCCGATTATGATCGTCGCGGAACCCTCCTTGGTGGTCGAGCTTGCGTAGGTCAAATTGCCACTTTGGCGATCAAACTCATAGGACATATCGCCTAGAGCAGCGCTAATCCAGCTATCATCAAACCGGCGGACTGTAAGCGCCCGGCCATCGGCAAGCATGAGGGTTTTTGCCGCCTCATCGATCCAGAAGCCCAAGTTCTCTTCGATGCTCGACGAAGTACTTCCTCTCGGCGCGTCTACGATTACGACTTTCTTTGTTAGGCAATTTAGGTAACTGCGAGCTAACGCGGGCTCCGTCCAGACAGCGAGAGCCATCAGGAGAAGCGCGCATTCTGGAATGGTGTTCTGGTTCGTGCAGTTTTTCCTTTAGTCCAAAAAATCATACCGAGAAATCACTTCACACAATGAGGCCATTATACTCGGTGTGCCCCGCTTCCCATAGGGGCCTCAGCGGGTCGAGTCGCTGCACGAACCCCGCGACCCATGGAATTGCCCTCAGCAACCGACATCAGCACGCCGATGCGTCGCATCCGCCCGGCCTGCTGCGCGCGTGCCGCGAGCGGCCACGTGGCCGCCGCGCCGCCCAGCAGCGTGATGAATTCGCGCCGCCTGATGTCGAAGACGGACTTCTCGTCTGCAGTCGGCCTACAGCGCCAGCCTGCCATAGGAATGGCCGCCGAGTCCTACGGACGGACCTGAATTGTTCTGAATGCGTTTTCTTTTCCTTTAAGCCGCAAGCACCTGGCCGAGATCGGCGGAGACGCTGCCGCACGGTCGGATCGGCCACGACGGCCAGAGGTCGAACATTCCGCCGAGATCGGAATACAGGTGACCCTTACCTCGCGCCCTCCGCTTGGTGCGAACCATTGTCCGGCTCACCCGCATTGGCAGTTCGAGACTCGGCGGCCAGTTCCTTGACCTTCGCGCGGATCGGGCCGAAGGGGCCGAATCTATGCTGCTCTGCTGGAAAGCCGTCCGCATAGGGGCCGTAGGGAGCGTCGATCGGTTTCTGGAGTCGGATCGGAAAATCCCTTTCGAGGTTCGCCTTCTCCGGCCGATTTTGGCTGACGATGTACCCGGCGACGTCATAAGCCTGCTCGTCCGTCAGCACAGGGGCGTCGAACCTGGTGCCGAGCGGCATGTTGTGCAGGGCGTAAGCGGCGGCGGTCAGAAGCCGGCTCATTCCAGCGCCGTTATTGTAGCTGTCGGGCCCCCACAGCGGCGGAAACTGATAGCCGAGCCCATTTTGCGCGCGCTGTCCCAGTCCATCCGAACCGTGGCACGCCGCGCACACTTGCGCATAGACTTCCGCACCGCGGCCGGGATCGGCAGCGCGCTCGGGCTCCTTGATCCGCAACGTGCCGGCGCACAGAACTCAGAACTCTCGGCTGCCCTGACTCGGCGAACAGACCGGCCAGGTCATCCTTGACTTGAGCCAGCCTGCTGCGCTGGGAGCTCGGCACATGGTGCTGGCCGCGTGTGGTGCTAATCGAAAAGCGGCCGCTGACGGAATGCGAGCGATCAGCCGAGCGACCAGCCGGGCGGGGTTCTGCGCTGGGTAGGCGGGGGCGACTTCCACCCGAGCTAGACGTTCGAGCAGGGCTCCCGCACGCCCGTTGGGTGCTCGCGGATGCACTGTTACGGACGGTCTCAAGGAATGCGTAGCCATGGATCGGTGCGCAACAAAACCTTGCTTTTTTTGCCCCCCGCACCCGAAATTACGGATTCGGCTGGCGCCGGGCAGTTTCACGAAACTTGAAAATTTGATTTTTAATCATCATACGCGGCTCTGGTCATCTTCGACTCCAATCACCTTTACTGCGGAAGCCAGTAGTCGATTTCAATCTGCGTTTCGTTCATTCCGGTTTGCGGATTGGCTAACGTGATCATGCGTGCCATTCCATTGATCCTGGCGAGCTTGCCAGTACCGCCGGTAATCGGTCCAACCGACGTGGCCGTCAGATTACGTGCCTCTGGGCCCTGCATTGCCACTATAGAACCTCGGGTGAAGAATTTGTCGCCGTTCTCGAGGACGTATATACCGTAGGTTCTCGCCTCTCCGCTATTATTGGTGTAGTCGGAGATACCCCGACTCCACGACTCCACGATCTTCATTCCGCCGATCACGGGCGCATTGGTTGGATAAACGCGTTTAATCTCGAAGATGCGTACCTGATGGCCAGCGACGTCGCCAACATCAATCGTGTGCTGTTGGGTGTATTTGGTATTCTCCGCGCTGACCCTGAAGACAAGCCGCTCTTGTGCCAGCACAGGGATTGTTGGCGAGGCGACAGCCAAACACATCAATGTAATAGTCCTTACTGCCAGATTGGGGATATGCATCATGTCCCTCCCTGTATTTCTCTCAAAGAGATGATCCCAGTCGGCCTCTGTTTCGGCTTGAGCCAGCACTCTTTGCATCATCAATAGCGTAGGAGCGGCTGACTCGTTCAAGCTTATTCAACCGCTTCTATCTGGTCCGAATAGTAGACCTCCCCGCGACCCCTCGTCCCATCTACGTGCAAGTGAACTTCTAACTCGGAGCGTTTGACCACCAGGTTTCCGGGATAGCCAGGGCGTATCGCGGTTGTGCTGACGGCCGACCGAACGAATCCCAGTATGCGAGCCAATGCGCGGCTTTGTACCAGTGCGGTACCCAATAACGGCCGCTTCGAATGACCCGATCGAGTGCTTTGCAGGCCGTCAACAAGTTCATCCGGCTATTTGCTGCGATCACACGCTCGACTAGCGCGTCAATGACGGGATCCGCAATGCCGCCCACGTTGTGCGTGCCCCTCATGCCGGCGGATCGCGAGGTAAAAAAGGCTCGCAGCGTATCTCCCGGCGTGCCGGAGAACCCAAACCGCTGTACGACAATATCGAAGTCAAAATCATCTAGGCGCCTGCGATATTGCACCGCGTCGACAATGCGAACGTTCGCTTCGATGCCCAAGATGCCGAGATTTTTGATGAAAGCATTATGGTGTGGCAGCGAGACGGGGTCCGCGATGAGGAACTCCGCTGTGAACAGATCGCCGTCGGGCGTCACGCGTTTCCCTTGCTTGATGTGGTATCCAGCCTCCTGCAAAAGTGCGCTTGCCTTACGCAGCAGCACACGGTCCTGCCCCGATCCATCTGAGACCGGCGGCACGAACGGCTCCCCGAACACTTCCGGAGCAACCTTCGCGCGGAACGGCTCGAGCAGGGCGAT
>JBKPGQ010000245.1:0-1433 GCA_046729455.1 Verrucomicrobiota bacterium | reverse complement strand
GTCCCGAAGACCGCCAGCGAAGAGGAGATTCGCTCTGCTTTTCGCAAGCTGGCGCGCAAACATCATCCCGATGTCGCGAAGGACAAGAAGGCCGCCGAAGAAAAATTTAAGGAAATCAACGAGGCGTATGAGGTTTTAGGCGACCCGGAGAAACGAAAAAAATACGATCAACTCGGCGCAGATTGGAACAGGCCGGGCGGATTCCAGCCGCCGCCCGAGTGGCAGTGGGAGGGTCAACAGCAACCCGGTGGTGGATTTTATCGATGGGGCGGCGATGGCGGTGGAGGAGTTCAATTCGAGTTCGGTGGAACCGGATTTAGCGACTTCTTCGAAGCGTTTTTCGGTGGCGGCCGTGGCCGCTCGGCATTCGGTGGATTTGGCGGACGTCAGGCGACGGCCGAGCGTGGAGCCGATGTCGAGGCCGATATCATGGTCACACTGGAAGAAGCGCTGAACGGATCGACGCGAACGGTGTCACTGCGCCGGGCAGGCTCCAACAAAGTTGAAAATTATCAGGTCAAAATCCCGCGTGGCGTTCGCGAGGGCCAGCGAATTCGTTTGGCTGGCCAGGGCGAAGCCGGTGTGCGCGGAGGAAAAAGCGGTGATCTGTTCCTGCGTGTTCGGCTTGCACGCCACCCGGATTTTTCAGTCGAGGGCAGCGATTTGATTCATGAAGTGAAGATCGAACCGTGGCGGGCGGTGCTTGGCAGCGAATTGCTTGTACCCACTCTTGAAGGAAAGGTGCGCCTGAAAGTTCCGGCAGGAACGCAAGGCGGTCAGCGATTTCGGCTGCGAGAACGGGGTCTGCCTGGAGTCTCAGGAAAGCGTGGCGATCTCTACGTCGAAGTTCAGATCAACGTGCCCAAGAAATTAAGCGAACGCGAGCGCGAAATTTGGAGCGAACTGGCAAAACTGCACGGAGCGTAAAAGCGGAAACAGCGGCAGACACGAATTCCACGAATCCACACGAAGTGACTCAAGCGCTATGCAATTAGTGGCAATTCGTGTAATTCGTGTCTCATGAAAATTTCTCTCGGCTCAGATCACGCCGGTTTTCGTTACAAGGAAAAGGTAAAACAACTGCTGGGCACGCTTGGCCACGAGGTAAAAGACTTCGGCACATTCAGCGAGGACCCGGTGGACTATCCGCTATTCATTCGCCCGGCTGCGGAAGCGGTCGCGCGTGGTGAATGTGAGCGCGGTATCGTATTCGGAGGCTCGGGCAACGGCGAAGCGATGGTGGCCAATAAAGTTCACGGCGTGCGTTGCGCGCTTTGCTGGAGCGAAGAGTCGGCGCGCCTCTCACGGCAACATAATGACGCCAACGTGCTTTCCATGGGCGAGCGTCTGATCCCGGAAGATCTAGCTCTAATAATTGTCCGGGTCTGGCTGGAAACAGGTTTCGATGGCGGCCGGCACGAACGACGCGTGGC
>JBKPGQ010000244.1:0-3214 GCA_046729455.1 Verrucomicrobiota bacterium | reverse complement strand
ACTAGTTTCAACCGCCGGCAACGACGCGGATCAGTTCAATACGGTCACCTTCGGCTAATGATCGCTCCGGCCATTCATGTCGATGCACGGCGAGGCCGTTGTGTTCTACCAGGATCGATTGCGGCGGTAATTGATAACGGTCGATCAGTTCCGCAATAGTTTTGGCCTCGCGGGTATCAACGGTTTCTCCATTAAGTGAAATCGTCATGCACCGCAAAGGGCCTGGTCCCAATCCTTCCAAACCGGCTCGAGTCCGCGACGGCGAAGGACTGCGACGATCTCTGCCGGGGAACGTTCATCGCTGATCTCGAATTGGCCCGTGGCGAGTTCATCTTCGCCGTTCTGATATTCGGGTGCGACGACACGACCGCGCACAGTGCGATGGAGATGTTCGCGGCCCTGCCGCGTGTAACCGCCGGGCTCGGTGTGGCTGCCAGCGCTCATCATTGTTACTCCGATTAACGCCAGCGAGTCGCGCAGCGGCGCGCGCTCACGGGTGCTCAACACAATGCCAAGCTGTGGGAACGTAATACGTAACGCGCACACTAGTTGTGCCAGTTCGCGATCAGTCATCGAGAAGAGCGGATGAAATCCGCCCGCCGCGGGACGCAACCGTGGCAAACTCACGGTGATTTGTGCCTGCCAGCAGTGCTTGAACAAATATTCCAAATGCGCTGCCAGCGCGATCGCTTCATCCTGCCAGCGTGACAAACCAATCAGTGCGCCGATGCCAAGCCGCCGAAAACCGGCTGCGTAACCGCGCTCGACGCAATCGAGCCGAAAAGTAAAATCGCGTTTCGGTCCGGCGGTATGCATTTCCGCATAGATACCACGATTGTACGTTTCCTGATAAACCACAAGCCCCTCCGCACCGGCCTCGATAATCGGCACGTAGTCCTCCGTTCTCATCGGGCCTACCTCGATGGAGATTGACGAAAAATCGGGAGCGAGCGCACGCACGCATTCGGCAAGGTAGTCGCGGCCCGCAAATTTGGGGTGCTCACCGGTAACCAGAAGGATCTGACGAAATCCCTGACGAGCGAGATGTTGGGCTTCAGCAACGACTTCATCGACGTCGAGGGTGACGCGAAGGATTGGATTATCGCGCGAGAAACCGCAATACCGGCAGTTATTGATGCATTCGTTGGAAAGATACAGCGGAGCGAACAGGCGCATCGTCCGTCCGAAATTCTGCAGGGTAAGGGAGCGCGAAGCCTGCGCCATTGCTTCGAGCTCCTGATCCGATTTCTGCGCGATCAGCTGCTCAAAGCGCTCAACCAGCTCCGACTTCCGCAGCGCCAAATTGTCCAGAGTCTCAACGAACGACATTAAAATAATCTCGGACGCCTGCGAGCGTTCGCAAACGCCAACCGTAATTGGTCACCGCTCACAAACTGCATCAACCTTCTTGTTGCTTCGCAAGGAAAGTCCACAGCCAATTCCGTACAAAAAAAGCGGCGTCCGAAACTCCGGACGCCGCTTTTAGCAAATACGATTCTCGGTTCCTTAGAACGCGAAATTCACCCCGGTGCGGACCATGCCGAAGTTATTATGGGACCCGTCCACAAAATTCCAGCTGAAATCACTGACCCACCCAATGTGCGGAGTAAACCGAACTTCCATGCCGCCGCCGACCTGGCCGATTGCCCGCGATTCCGAACCGGTTTGCTCAGTGCGAATGATTCCGTCGTTCACGACAACGTTCGTCCTTTCGCCGCCACCAAAGATTCCACCGCCTCCACCAAAAATGTAGGGCGAGAAGCGCGTGCACGGAATCGGGTAGCGCAGCGTCAATGTGCCTAACACAGAACCAATCGCGCGGCTCTCGTGTCCGGTACCGACATCTATTACGCCGTTAGGACTAGTGTCGATAAAGACATCCTCAAACGCGCGCCTGGCATCCACTACCCATCCTTCAATACCGACACCGAAGTACCGATGGAAAACGTATTTGAGATCAACACCACCGCCAAAGGCATGATCCGACTCGAGGTAGCGATCATCCTGCCAGTTGTTTCCCGTGAAAATGTAAGTGCCCCATAGACTGACGTTAAACTCGTTGTCTGCGTACCATTGCGGACACGGTGGCGGCGCCACCTGTTTCATCTCCTTTCCTGAATAGGTTTCCCCAGCAACTGCTGCCGAAGTAATTGCAGCGATGCATAACAGCCCCAACACCATTCTTTTCATTCTATTTCTCCTTTGGTTAAGTCTCTCCTCAGTTCCTAGGCTCCAAACACTCCTTTGGAGCACGCAAGGTAGTAACGAAACTCGCCATTACCCTGGATGCCCGACTCTTGGACAGGCAATGAGAAATTGCAAGGATTTTTTGGTGTAAGGCGCTGCCTTACGGGTGGAGTTCCGCGCCGGTATTTGCGTCGGTAATGACAAACTTTTCGTGGTGAAACGTGGGATCGCCACGAAAAGTGAGCCGGCCCGCGTAGCGGCGCTCCAACTCCACCAGCAATTCTTCATCTTCTTCCTTCAACCGCTTCAATACACCTGGATTCAGAATCACCCGAATATCATGAATGCTATCCTGGTACTTGCGCATGACGGTATTGAGAGTCCGATGCAATTCTACGCTCGTGGTCATGGAGGTTTTTACGACGCCGCGCCCTCCGCAGTATGGACAATTCTCGTAAATCGTGTCGCTCAGGCTTTCCTGCGCTCTTTGACGGGTCATCTCCATCAGGCCGAGCTGTGAAATGGGGAGAACATGTGTCTTGGCTTTGTCGCGATTGAGCTGCTCCTTCATCAAACTGTAAACTGCCTGCTGGTCTTTCCGGCTCTTCATGTCGATGAAATCGGCTATGATCAGGCCACCGATATTGCGCAAGCGAAGCTGGCGTGCGATCTCGTCTGCGGCCTCCAAGTTGGTTTGCAAGATAGTTTTTTCCACGTCGCGCCCGCCTTTGTTTCGACCTGTATTCACGTCAATCGCCACCAGCGCTTCGGTCTCGTCGATCACAATATAGCCACCGCATTTCAGCCAGACTTGCCGATGAAATGCATCATCGATTTGCTTTTGCACGCCGTATGTTTCGAAGATCGGCATCGCACCATCGTAATGGTGCACGCGGCTCCGGGCGCGTCGGGAAATCTGCCCGATCATTTCGATCATTCGTTCTGTTGATAGGCGGTGATCGCAAACGACTTCGTCGATTTCCTCGGTGAGAAAATCGCGCACTGTCCGCCCGACCAAATCGGGCTC
>JBKPGQ010000243.1:0-10575 GCA_046729455.1 Verrucomicrobiota bacterium | reverse complement strand
GATCCCAGCTGTGATCTGCGGCCACGTCGCTCGTTCGAAAATCCGTAAATCTGGCGGCGCGCTCGGTGGGAAAGGAATCGCCACGGCAGGACTAGTCTTAGCTTATATCGGCTTGGCACTCGGCATATTGGGCATCCCGTTACTTGTCGGAATGATTCAGTCGGATCACGAGCGCTGGCATCGTCTCTCCACTGAAAGCAAGGAAATCTCTTCTGACGATGGCAAATTGAAAGTCATAACTTCCGGCTTCTGGGTGAAAAGATCGGATCTCAACAAAGGGGCATCGTTACAAGCCGCTTACAAAGATAAGGAAATGTATGTGATTGTAATCACCGACGCGAAAGCTGACTTCGACAATTTCACTCTCGAAAAACATCATCAGCTTACGCGTGATCGGATGCTGCAGAAATTGAAGAATGCGTCGGCCACTGAACCCGCCGCGCTGACGATCGATGGTCATCCTGCCTTGCAAGACGAACTAACCGGAACGGAAAACGACACCAACGTTGTTTTTCTTCATACGACCGTGGATGACGGCGATCACTTTCAACAAATCCTCGCCTGGACGCTCAAGTCGCGCTGGCAACAACAGAATCAATTGCTACGCGAAATTACCGGAACCTTTCGTAGTGAGAAATAGACGGTGATTCAGATGAGAGAAATCGGAATGGGCAGGAACGAGCAAGCCGATAAGCCGTTGGCGACGGCTGCCAGCGTAATTCTTCAATCTAATTTCGCGTACTCGAATCGATCTTTAACCGCATTCCAAAACGCTCCCGCCGATTCCGCGTTCACCAGTGCGTGATAAACAAACTCAGGCACAAGCATGTAACGATACGAATGTCCGTCTCGAAACTCGACATCCAATGTCCCATTCGTCTCGTCGTACGTGACGGCTTCGATTGCGGAAGAGTCGAGCGTGATCCGTTGCGCCATGCGCCTTATTGAACGTCGCGCGTTCATGCGCTAAGACAAGGATTACATCAATCGAAAGGTTCCTATGCTGACAAGTCAGAAGGTTATTGACGCCATTAACGAACAGATCGGATACGAATTCAGCGCAGAGTTGCAGTATTATGCTATCGCGGCGCATTTTGCCGCGGAGGCCTTGCCGCAACTTTCCCAGCATTTTTTCCGTCAGGCAGAGGAAGAGAAAGGGCACGCACTGCGGTTCATCAAGTATGTTGTCGATGCCGGCGGACGCGTGGCAATCCCGGCGATCGACGCGCCGAAATCGAAGTTCAAGACTGCGCGCGACGCAGTGAAGCTTTCACTCGACCAGGAGATTCACGTCACCAACCAAATCAACGGGCTAGTCGAACTTGCGCGAAAACAGAATGACTACATCACGATCAATTTCTTGCAGTGGTTCCTCACCGAGCAGCTCGAAGAAGTTTCTTCGATGGATAATCTGCTCAAGATCATCGAACGCGCTGGCAACGACCTCTTGCAGGCGGATGAATATCTCGCTCGAGTCGGTGTGAGGGCGATCCCAACACCGCAAGAATAGTTGAAGTGTTCGCCGCGGCGAACACCCGGGTATAGATTCCGGAGCCTTCTACAAGCGCGCTACGACCTCGCGGCTGAGGAATCCGCCGGAACAGAAGATCGATCCGACGCAGCACGGCTTCTGTCGCGAAGATCTTTGTAAATCTTGCGCAGCGGATTCTTCGGGCTTATCGCCAAACTATGAATCCAAAAATTATTTGTTTGTTAGCAGCGCTCAGTCTCGCGTTGGGCGGAAATATTCTCGCTGCTGGCGCGAAAACTTATGAACTCACAGGAACGGTGGTCGAAGCGACGGGTAGCAAGGTCACGGTCGAGAAAGGAACGGAGCGATTTGAAATCGGTATCGATCCTGCGACGACTAAAGGTTCAACCGATCTTAAGGCTGGTTCGACCGTAACGGTGACTTACGTGATGAGCGCCACAAAAATTGAAGCAGCCGCGCCGGCGGCGAGTTCGGCGAGCACACCGTAGTTGTAGAGGAAATTGAGATTTCGGCGGTCATAGACCCCGCTACAGAAGATTGGCAGTGGGCACGCCACCCGCTACAGCAGGCGCTGGCATGACATTCCAAGATCATTTTTCGAAACAGGCGGCGGATTATGCGAAGTTCCGGCCAGGTTATCCGCCGGAGCTATTCGATTATCTAGGGAGCATCGCACCGAGCCGTCAACTCGCCTGGGATTGCGGAACGGGAAACGGACAAGCGGCAGTCCAATTGGCATCGGTATTTGATCGCGTGATCGCGACGGATGCGAGTGAGAAGCAGATCGCGAACACGGAGCAGCACGAGCGCATCGAGTATCGTGTCGCGCCGGCGGAAAACAGCGGCATAGACTCAGCGGTGGTTGACCTAGTCATGGTTGCCCAAGCGCTGCACTGGTTCGAACTGGATCGTTTCTATGCAGAAGCGCGGCGAGTGTTGAAGTCTAACGGCGTTCTTGCTGCTTCGGCTTACAACTTGCTACAGATCGAACCGGCGATCGATGAAGTCGTAAATCGATATTATTATGAGGTGGTCGGGCCGTTCTGGCCGCCGGAGCGCAAACTCATTGAGCAGTTCGCTGATCTCCCCTTTCCGTTTCAAGAGATCGATCCGCCAAAATTCGAAATGACGGCGCATTGGAATCTCGATCATCTTCTGGGCTACCTTCGAACCTGGTCTTCGACGCAGCGGTTTATCGCCGCGAAAGATAGCAATCCCTTGGAACAAATAATGGATGAGCTTCGTAGCGCATGGGGCGATTCTCGGCAAACGCGAATGGTAATCTGGCCGCTAATCGTGCGTATTGGACGCAAACCAATGAGCGACCATCTCAAGTCCGTCGGTGACGAAGGGTAAACCGTTACGCGAAAACGCTTGAATAGAACGGCGTCACGGCGGTCTAATCGGTCACTATGAATATGAAAACAGCATTTAGTTTATTGGCGGCAGCGAGTTTGGCGCTCAGCAGCACAGCGTTCGCCGCCGGTGCGAAAACCTACGAAGTGACCGGGCCAGTTCTTGAGGTCACTGACACAATAATTGCGGTCCAGAAAGGGAAAGACCGTTGGGAAATCAATCGCGACGCAAACACCAAGGTTACGGGCGACCTTAAGGTGGGCGAAAGAGTGAAAATTACCTACACCATGTCGGCCACAGAAGTCGAGGTGAAGGCAGGCAAGGGAAAAAAGAAAGAGGCTACGAGCCCGGCCGGTGCGCCGACACCATAAACGAAAAACGGATCAAATCGCCGGATGCGCAAAACGTATCCGGCGATCTTTTTGATGTAAAGGCGCTTGTGCCAAAGCGCCTAGTCCGAGTTTTGGTGCTCGCCGCAGCGAGCACCGCTCAGCTATCTCCGCCGGCCGCCGCCGCCGAGAATTCCTCCTAGAATTCCGCGAGCAATTTGCCGGCCGATTGAGCTGCTGGCAGTGCGCATTGCACTTTTCACCATTGAAGTCGCCAGTGAATCGTAGCGTCCGCCGCGCGGTCCGATCGTGGGCTGGAATGCGGCTGTGGCGGTGCCGAGAGCTTCAGCCAATAACGACCGCTTTTCCCCCTCCGGAGTTGGCGCGCTGTCAGCTACACGCGGTGCACCGGCGGTTTGCGCTTTCTCTCCTGCTCTGGCCAGTAATATTTCGTAGGCCGATTCCCGATCGATCGCTTTCTCATAATGACCGGCGATGATCGATGAAGCGATGATCTCTTTGCGCTGGTCTGCCGTAATCGCTCCAACCTGACTGCGCGGCGGAACAATTTTCGCCCGCTCGACAATTTGTGGACTGCCGTCTGCGGCTAGCATCGAAACGAGCGCTTCGCCAACCGCGAGCTGAGTAAGGACCGTCTCGACTTTTAGTTTCGGATTTTGCCGGAAAGTTTCAGCAGCGGCTTTCACCGCTTTCTGATCGCGCGGCGTAAACGCTCGCAATGCGTGCTGCACGCGATTCCCGAGTTGGCCAAGAACAACATCGGGGAGATCGAGCGGATTCTGGCTGACGAAATAAACGCCAACGCCTTTGGAGCGAATCAGTCGTACCATTTGCTCGATCTTTTCTTCGACTGCTGGCGCGATGTCAGCGAAGAGCAGATGTGCTTCGTCGAAAAAGAAAACCAACTTTGGTTTTTCAGGATCGCCGATTTCCGGGAGATTCTCGAATAGCTCCGATAGCATCCAAAGTAGAAATGTCGCGTAAACTTTCGGCGATTTTTGCATCAACTTATCCGCAGCAAGGATGTTTACCATTCCTTTGCCGCCTTGCGTTTGAATCAAATCTTCGAGATTCAGTGCCGGTTCGCCAAAGAACTTGTCGGCGCCTTGCGATTCGAGCGCCAGGAGACTGCGTTGGATCGCCCCGGCGCTGGCAGCAGAGATATTTCCATATTGCGTTTTGAATTGATCGGCATTGTCCGCGATGTACTGCAACATCGAGCGTAGATCCTTGAGATCGAGAAGAAGCAATCCATTTTCGTCGGCGATCTTGAAGACCATGTTGAGCACGCCTTCCTGCGTGTCGTTCAATTCGAGTAAACGCGCCAGCAGCAGCGGACCCATTTCAGAAACGGTAGCGCGCACTGCGTGGCCCTGTTCGCCAAACACATCCCAAAACACCACGGGGCAGGCTTCGCCTTTGAAATCATCGATCTTAAGCTCCTTCGCGCGCTCGAGGACTTTCGGATTATTTCCGCCCGGCTGACTAAGCCCCGCGAGATCGCCTTTCACATCAGCCATGAAAACCGGTACACCCCGAGCGCTGAAATTCTCCGCGAGCGTTTGCAGCGTCACCGTTTTTCCCGTGCCGGTGGCGCCAGCGATCAAACCGTGACGGTTCGCCATTTTTGGCAGCAAAAAGATTTTTTCCTTCGATTCAGCGACAAGAATGGGTTCAACCATACGAAGCTATTTATTCTGAGCCTGATTCCACCCAGTTGTCGAGTCCTCCAGTTAAGACTCGCAGTCAGTAAAGATATGGTTTGGAGAGCGGGAACGCGTTTCTGATTAATTCGACTCGCGGTTTCGCGTCGACCACCATGACGACTTCAACAACATCAAATCGGAAAAGAATATCGGGATTATCCAGCATTCGTAGCCAGGTCAAGGCACCACGAGAAATGCGCTTTCGTTTTTCTCGATCGACCGCTTCGACGGGCCGGCCGAAATCTTCGCGGCCGCGGGTTTTTACTTCGACGAATACGAGGGTGTCATTGTCGCGACAGACAACATCGATCTCACCCCCGCTGCGGCCACGGAAATTACGGAAGAGGATTTTGTAACCGTTACGCTTCAGATAGCGACACGCCAACTTCTCGCCGAGAGCGCCTCGCCGGAGATGACCGGACTTGGGCGATGTCCTCCAACGCGAGAAGTGGTTGCGCCACCGGCTCGAAAGATCGGCGATGGATTGGGCAAGGGCCGAATTCATGGAGTTTCAGTAGGTGCAGCTCGGTTCCGTAACCTTTGTGCTGGTCGAAGCAATACTGCGGGAACTGTGCGCAAAAGTCACGCATCATCCGGTCGCGCGTTACCTTGGCAATCACGCTGGCGGCAGCGATGCTCAGGCTAATGCAGTCACCGTCGATAATGGCAGTCTGCGGAAATGGAAAAGGAATGACGGGTAGTCCATCGATCAGAACGTGCTCCGGCGGACCGGTCAGGGCCGTAATCGCCAGGCGCATCGCTCGATGGCTCGCGCGCAGAATGTTAATGCGGTCAATCTCGATGGAATCGATAATGCCGACCGTCCAGATGATATCGGGGTTGGATACCAGCTCCGAATAAATTTCCTCGCGCAACTCCGGTGCAAGCTGTTTCGAATCGTTCAGGCGACGATGACGAAATTTTTCAGGAAGAACTACTGCAGCGGCGACAACCGGACCCGCCAATGCTCCGCGACCGGCTTCATCAATCCCGGCAATCCGCGCGACGCCGGTGGCGCGCAGTTTTTTCTCGTAACGAAATCCGCATCGCCGATACATCCGCGCAAATCATTGGCAGATTTGCGCGAGTGACAAGTGACATGTGATAAGTGACGAGAAAAAGATGAGAGCCGCGAAGCTCGTCACGCTTCACACGTCACTGATCACTCTCTTACCGCCGTCGCTTCCTTGCCCTTGCGAGTGCGAAGATAATTTAGTCTGGCGCGACGCGCACGGCCTTGTTGTTCCACTTCCACCTTTGCGATGCGCGGCGAATGCAGCGGAAATACCCGCTCCACGCCTTCGCCGTAGGAGATTCGGCGCACGGTGAATGTTTCGTTGAGCCCCCGGCCCTTACGGCCAATGACTATGCCGGAGAATATCTGGACTCGTTCTTTGTCGCCTTCTACCACCCGAGTGTGAACCCGCACGCTATCCCCGACAGAAAACGGCGTCACATCGCCCTTATGCTGTTCTTTCTCAATGGCATCGATAATCTGATTCATGAAAAATTCCCCCTCTCCGCCCGCTCGGACGGGCGAACAGTTTCCTGCAGGATAGGTGAAATTGCAACCGACCAAAGGGCCATTTAGCGATTTAACGGCTTAGCGAGCTGGAGATTGGAAATCCTTAAATCGCTAAGTCATTAAATTGGGTTATCTTCTGGGCTCATCGCGCCCGTAGTTCAACTGGATAGAGCGACGGCCTCCGGAGCCGTAGGTTGCGCGTTCGAGCCGCGCCGGGCGCATTCCCTTGTGAAATCTTCTGGTTAGCGGGAAGTTTTGGCTAGGAATCGACGACTTCTTTGCGCGCCTGAAGGAAGGTGCTTACTCATCGGTCAGCCGTCTCTCCGTTCTGTAAGGGAAGACTTCCGGAATTTCACCTGCCCGGATCTGGCGCTGGATGGCGCGCCAGAAATCCGCCCTAAAAATCTCGCGGTGATGTTCGAGAAGCGCGGCTAGGGCCGGATTTGGGAAAGCCAGGAATTGCAAAAATTCCTCGGGAAAAATGTCGTTCTCACGCACCGAGAACCAGGGTTCGGCGGCGATTTCATCCTCCGGAGTCCGAGCTTCCGGCAGTTTGCGAAAATGGCAATCGGTAAGAAAACAAAGCTCATCGTAATCGTAAAACACAACGCGGCCGTGCCGAGTCACGCCAAAATTTTTCGTGAGGAGGTCACCCGGAAAAATATTGGAGGCGGCAAGGTCTTTGATCGATTGCCCGTAATCGCGCCCGGCAGCCGCGATTGCCTGCGCCTCATTTTCCTGGAAAAAGAGGTTGAGCGGGCGAAGACGACGCTCGACGTACGCGTGCGCGATGATGACGTCGCCACCCTCCATCTTCACAATAGAAGCGGCATCGCGCGAAAGTTCGGCCAGTAGCTCAGGGTCGAACCGGTCCCCCGGGATGCGCAAATGCTCGAACTCGTGCGCTTCGACCAATCTGCCCGCGCGGTCATGTTCGAAAACCAGTCGGTAGCGTCGCCGCACATCTTCGTGGGTGCTATCTTTTGGCAAATCGAATTGATCTTTGATCAGTTTAAAAACGACATCGTAGCTCGGCAGCGTGAAAACGCTCATCACCATTCCCCGAGCTCCTTCGGCTACGACGAAACGATCACTAGACTTGCGAAGGTGGGCGATGAAATCGCGGTAAAATTCCGTTTTACCGTGCCGATGAAAACCGATGGCGTTGTAAAGATCGATCAAACGCTTGCGCGGCATCAATTGCTGAAGATAACGCACAAGCCGATAGGGACATTCAACTGGCACCCGAAAATAGGAGCGGGTAAACGAAAACAAAATCGCAAGATCGACATCCCCATGTAGCAGAGCATCCAAGATGATGCCGCGCTCATTTTCGTGACGAAGGCAAAGCGCGATGGGTAAGGGCAACTGTCCTTCCCGCAATACGCGTCCCACCAAATAGGCGCCGCGTCCGCGATAAAAAACATTCGAGACAATCTCCAGTTCGGCCTGCGAGTCTTTCGTTGCGCGTGCCGCTTCAATCCGACCCGTAGCCAGTTTCGCTGTCTCCCGCAGATTGTCCCAGAAGCTTTCGTCAAAAGCATCCGTCAAGGCCGAACACAGCAGTTCGGGCAGGCTTTGGCCACGATAAGTTTTCGCGACAGTAATCGGGGCATTCGGTGGCGGTGCGTCGAAATCGCTATCGACAAATTCGATTGCCTGGTCAACGCCGTCGGTGGCAAACACGCGGCGCGTTAACGAATTGAAAAATGTCTCGGCGATTTCCCACGCCGGCGAGCGCGCGATGAGCGACGAGTAAACGGCTTTGATCCCTGTCCAAATCCTGTGTTCCTGCAAACGCACGCCCATCAATTCACGGATGCGACTTGTTAGGCTGTCGAGAACATCGTTATAACAACGCAGGCGCTCGGCTGCGTCATCGAAACTGCCGGCCCAATCGCGTGCCAAGAAACGTTCGCGCGCGCGGTGGGTGATCGCGTCGAAGCGCGTTTGATAATCAAAAAAAGCTTGCTCCGCGGTTTCGGCGCAACGCGCGGCGAGACGACTGTCGGTCAGGGCGGAAGAATCTTGCGTAAACCTTTCGCTGGCAATCGTCGATCTTGGGTTCAACGGAACTGCTCCGCTTCGGTCGAATCGGCCAACGCCGTGGTCGAGCTTTTGCCGTCGGCGATAATTTGGGCGACGAGATCGAAGTAACCCGTTCCGACTTCGCGTTGATGTTTCGTAGCCGAATAACCATCGCGTTCGGCCGCGAATTCCGCCTCCTGCAACGCTGCATACGCCGCCATGCCGTGATCGCGATAATCGCGCGCCAGATTAAACATACTGGCGCTCAGCGCGTGAAATCCAGCGAGCGTAACGAATTGAAATTTGTAACCCATCGCTCCGAGTTCGCGCTGAAACTTTGCGATGCTGTCACCTTCGAGTTTCTTATTCCAGTTGAACGACGGCGAACAATTGTACGCCATTAACTTGTTAGGGAATTTTGCGTGCAGGTTCTCGGCGAATCGCTTTGCTTCCGCCAAGTTGGGTTCGCTCGTTTCGCACCAGATCACATCGGCAAATGGCGCATAACTTTGCGCACGCGCGATCGCCTGGTCGAGTCCGGCGCGCACGCGAAAGAAACCCTCCGGCGTTCGTTCACCGGTGAGAAATTCGCGATCGCGCTCATCCACATCGTTCGTCAGGAGGGCGGCGCCGTTCGCATCCGTGCGCGCGATCAGAATCATCGGCACGTCGCACACGTCGGCCGCCAACCGCGCGGCGATGAGATGTTTGATGGCGGTGCGCGTCGGCACCAACACCTTGCCGCCCATGTGTCCGCATTTTTTCTCGCTCGCGAGTTGATCTTCGAAATGTACACCGGCCGCGCCGGCTTCGATCATTGCCTTCGTCAGTTCGAAAACATTGAGCGGTCCACCGAAACCAGCCTCGCCGTCTGCTACGATGGGCGCGAACCAGTCCAGATCGACCTTACCTTCGGCGTGGTAAATTTGATCGGCACGCTGCAAGGCTTGATTGATTCGCCTAACGAGTGCCGGCACACTGTTCGCCGGATACAAACTTTGATCGGGATACATTTGGCCGGCGAGATTTGCGTCCGCCGCCACCTGCCAGCCGCTCACGTAAATTGCCTTCAGGCCCGCTTTGACCTGTTGCATCGCTTGATTGCCGGTCAACGCCCCGAGCGCCGCGACGTAATCTTCGTTCTGCAACAGTTGCCAAAGTTTTTCCGCGCCGCGCCGCGCCAGCGTGTGCTCGACGCGCAGGCTGCCGCGCACGCGCTCCACGTCTGCAGACGAATAGGGTCGTGTTATGCCGCGCCAGCGCGCGTCGGCTTCAGTCGAGCTTTTCATAACCTGGCAACGTTAGAAATTCCGCGAACTCATCGTCGGTGGTCATCTTGTCAAACAGATCGCGGGCGACTTCGAATTTCCCTTTGGCGAAGCGATCGACGCCGATCGCTTCTTTAATTTTCGTTAGTTCCTCCGTCAGCACTTCGCGAAATAGTTGCTTCGTCACTTTGCCGCCGTCGCTCAGTCTTCCATCGGGATGCCGAATCCATTGCCAGACTTGCGCACGCGAGATTTCCGCCGTGGCGGCGTCTTCCATCAAATTGAAAATCGGGACGGCGCCGTTGCCGCGCAGCCACGCCTCGAGATATTGCACGCCCACGCTCACGTTCGTGCGCAAACCTTGTTCGGTGATCGGCCCGCGCGGCCCGAAATCGAGCAGGTCTTTCGCGGAAGGATCGACATCGTCACGTTGGCGCGCGATTTGATTAGGCTGCGGCATCAGGCGATCGAAGGCTTCGGTCGCGAGCTGGACCATTCCTGGATGCGCCACCCACGTTCCATCGTGACCGTCGCCAGCTTCGCGTTCCTTGTCCACGCGCACTTTGGCGAATGCTTCTTCGTTTGCGCGCGGATTGTTCTTCACCGGAATTTGCGCCGCCATTCCGCCCATCGCGAAGGTTTTCCGACGATGACAAGTCTTGATGCAGAGCAGCGAATACGAATGCATGAAATGTGTTGTCATCGTAATGATCGCGCGATCGGCCAGCAGGAAATCCGGTTTGCAGCGGAATTTTTTAATGCAGGAAAAAATGTAATCCCAGCGGCCGCAGTTGAGCCCGGCAGAATGCTCGCGCAGCTCGTAAAGAATCTCGTCCATCTCGAATGCGGC
>JBKPGQ010000242.1:0-3590 GCA_046729455.1 Verrucomicrobiota bacterium | reverse complement strand
GCATCTCATCATCGCACCGGAGACAAATGGTGCATTTATCCAATGTACGACTGGGCGCACACGCTTAGCGATTACATTGAAGGCATCACGCACTCGGTTTGCACACTGGAATTCGAAGTGCATCGGCCGCTCTATGATTGGATTCTCGATGCGCTCGAATTGCCGGAGCCGCGCCCCCATCAATATGAATTTGCGCGGCTCAATGTCACTTACTCGGTTATGAGCAAACGCAAATTGATCCAGCTCGTGAACGAAAAGCTTGTTAGCGGCTGGGATGATCCGCGGATGCTTACTGTTTCCGGATTGCGCCGGCGCGGCGTGACTGCGAGTGCTTTGCGCGCGTTCGCCTACAACATTGGCATCACGAAATATCCGAGCATGACTGATATGGCCGTGCTCGAACACACGATGCGTGAAGAATTTAATCGCGCTGCTATCCGTCGGCTTGCTGTGCTGCGGCCGATCAAGATTGTGCTGACGAATTATCCCGAGGGAAAAATCGAAGAACTCGATGCGATCAACAATCCCGAGGATCCAAATGCCGGAACGCGAAAAATTCCATTCAGTCGCGAGTTGTACATCGAGAGCGACGATTTCATGGAAACCCCACCGCCAAAGTATTTTCGGCTCAGACCCGGCGGCGAAGTGCGGCTGAAATACGCTTACATCATCAAGTGCGATGAGGTCGTGAAAGATGCAGCCGGTAAGCTGATCGAGCTTCGGTGCACTGTCGATCTGGACAGCAAATCAGGCGGCCCGACTGCTGGTCGCAAAGTAAAAGGAACGATACATTGGGTAAGCGCGGCACAGGCAATCGATGCGGAGGTTCGATTGTATGACCGCCTGTTCAGCGTTCCCGAACCCGACGTCAGCGGCGATTTCAAATCATTTATTAATCCAAATTCACTGGAAGTCGTGACTGCGAAATGCGAGCCAGCTCTTGCGAAAGCGCATCCGCAAGAGCGTTATCAGTTTGAGAGACTCGGCTATTTTGCTCTCGATCCGGATTCAACGCGTGAAAAACAAGTGTGGAACCGCACAATTACATTAAGGGATACTTGGGCGAAAGAGGCGAAGAAGTGATCCTGACGAACGCGGCAGGCGGAGCGCTTGGCCTACGTTAGAACGTGGAAAGCGCGCGATCGATGCGTGCGATGACCTTTTCTTTCCCGAGAACTTCGAGAAGGTGATAGAGACTCGGTCCCACGTTGCTGCCGGTCACGGCGAGTCGAGTTGGATGGACGATGGCACCGACTTTTACACCCAGGTTTGCGGCGGTGCTTTTCAATGTTCCTTCGGTTTCGGTGACCTCGAATTTCTTCAGAATACTTAGGGCGTCGCGAACAGCCTTTAGTTTCAGTTTGTTCTCAACCGTGAAATGCTTGGCAACCCCTTCGGGATTGTATTCGTAATTGTCTGTGAAATAGAACCCGCAATACGCAGGCAGCTCGTCGAAGGTATTGATCTTGCCTTTGCACGTTTGCAGCGCGTCGCGGACGTATTTCTCCGGAAAATCATCAAGCTTCACCCCGCTTGACTTCAGCTTCGCGGCCGCCAGATCGTAGAACTCTGAATCACTAAGTTCGCGTGCGTATTCGCCATTCAACCAATGGAGTTTGTCGGGATCGAACGTCGCCGAACTGCGCCCGATGCTTTTAAGGTCGAAAATCCGAATGATCTCGTCGATATCAATTTTCTCGCGATTATCCTTTGGCGACCAGCCGAGCAGACACAAATAGTTCCGAACCGCCGCCGGGAGATAGCCGCGCCGGATGTAGTACTCCACGCGCGCGCCTTCGTCGCGTTTGCTCATCTTCGATCCGTCGCGGTTTAGAATGAGCGGGATGTGCGCGTATTGCGGCGGCGTTGCGCCGAGGGCGCGAAAGATCTCGATGTGCTTGGGCGTGTTGGAGAGGTGATCTTCGCCGCGGATCACGTGGGAGATTTTCATCTCGAGGTCGTCAATCACATTCACAAAATGAAAAATCCACGAGCCGTCTGAACGGCGGATCGTCATGTCTGGATGCGTCACTGGATTGCTAAGATCGAAGTCAATTTTGCCGCACACGACGTCATCGACGATGACGTGCTCGCGTGGCGAACGAAATCGCAAGGCGCCCTGGTCCTCGAAGATGTGTCCGGCATTCTGAAGCTTCTTCAGGTAGCGCTCGTAGAACTCGGTTCGCTCACTCTGCAAGTAAGGTCCGAATTCACCTCCGACGTGCGGACCTTCGTCCCAGTTCAAGCCCAACCACTGTAGTCCTTCGTAGATCGCTGCCATGGCTTCCTCGGTGTTTCGCTTAATATCGGTGTCTTCGATTCGCAGAACGAATTTCCCGCCGTGATGCCGCGCAAACAGCCAGTTGAAAAGCGCAGTGCGCGCCCCGCCGATGTGCAGATAGCCGGTGGGCGAGGGGGCGAAGCGGACGCGGACTTCAGAGCTCATTGGAGTGATGGAGTATCGGAGTAATGGAGTAATGCATTTGTTTCATGAGTCCGCCAGCCCATTGCTCCAAAACTCCATTACTCAATAAAAATCCTTCCCGCGCGGCGGCGCACGTGCCGATCCTGCGCAAGATTGACCTTCGCTACTCGCGCAGCTGGTTCGAGAACTGAACGGATCTTCTCGATTACGTCGAAGCCAACTTCGGAGATGTTTTGTGCCCGCAGCCATTTGAAAATCGCCCGGCGCTGAAGCGCCACTGGCAACGCGCAAAGTTTTGCCACCGAAAGTTCTATGTCGCTCGAATCGGGGAGTTGATTGTCGATCCAAGCTTCTTCTTCGTTGGCGATTGCAGCAGCCCGCCAAATGGCAGGACGAATGTTTCGGCCAAAGATTTTCTCCAGGTAAGGAATGATGCGATGACGGACGCGATTGCGAAGAGGACTAAGATTCTTGTTGGAAGCGTCCTCGCGAAATTTGATCCGATGCTCGCGCACATAAATGTCTATCTCTTTGCGCCAGACACCGAGAAGCGGCCGCACAATGGCAAGATCGACATCGTCGATCCGGCGCGTTGCAATTTCGCGCATTCCGCTCAGACCTGTGGTCCCTGCACCGCGAAACAGATTGATCAAAAAAGTTTCGACTAGGTCATCGGCCTGATGCCCTAGAAAAATCGTTTTGCATTTTCGGTGTCGCGCAGTTTCGGCGAAAAATTTGTAGCGAGCTTCGCGTGCTGCCGTTTCAATCGACATCTTCTGTTTTGTGGCGAGAGCGCGAGCGTTCGCCGATTCGAGTTCGAATTCCGCGTGGTACTTCACTGCGATTTTTTTTACAAAACGGGCATCAGCAAGAGATGAGCGACCTCGCAATTGATGGTTCAAATGACAGACGATCAGTTTCTTGTAACCGAGATTCACCAGCCAGTGCAGTAGCGCGACGGAATCGCGTCCGCCGGAAACGCCAATGAGATAGCGCCCATCAAGTGGGAACGTCCGCAACAAATTTGATTTTGTTTGAATCCAATTCATGGCGCCGCTGCATCCAACGTTCAAAGCAATCATGAAGGATCAACAAACTTTAGACAAAAGCGGAAATGGCTGGCGTCTTTAAAAGAAAGGATTCACAGGCATATGAACAATGACAC
>JBKPGQ010000241.1:0-7357 GCA_046729455.1 Verrucomicrobiota bacterium | reverse complement strand
GCAGAAAATCTTGAAAGCGGCTAAGATTGGTACGGCTAAGATGATGCCGACGATTCCCCACATCCAGCCCCAAAAGGTAAGCGAGAGCAGGATTATCACGGGATTCAAAGTAAGGGAGCGTCCCATAACCCACGGTGTGATGAAACTGCCTTCTAAGGTACCAAAAGCGAGATAGACGGCAGGAAAGATCAGTGCGTATCCCAGACTGTCGAAGCTCAAGACGGCGCCGATGGTCATGCAGATGATGCCTGTGAGAGCGCCCAGATAGGGAACGAAATTAAGCAGCGCTACCATTACGCCCCACATTACCGGGTTCGCCAAACCGAGCAGCCCCACTGCGGTTCCCACAGCCGCTCCGAGGCACGCATTAATCGCAGTGATGGTAAAAAGATAACGCGAGACGTGCGATTCGATGTCGTGTGCGATGCCTACGGCCGCCTTCTTATCTGAGAGCGTAGGCAGCAACTTGACCAGCTTGGCAATGAAGGTCTGGTCGTAAACGAGCAGGAAATAAATGAGGATCAACAGTAGAATAGCGCTGGCAATGAACTCCGGCGTGCGCATGAAAAGCATCTCAGTAATGGGATGCCGCTTCACTTCTACAGTTTTAATTTCCGCGTTAGCTGAAGCCAGTTTTTCGATTTCGCCGGTTGCCTGGGTCACTTGCGCTACCGACTTTTTTACCGGCAGCAGCTTGTGTTGCAATTCCGCCAAACCGGTCGGTGCTTTCTGGAGCCATCCCACCGCTGGCGTGGCCAGCGTTGAGATTCCATAACCGACAAGCGCAAGAAGTCCGATAAGGATCAACGCCGCACCTACCGGCAACGGAATTTTCAATTGAGCGAGTCCACGTAATATTGGCCTCAACAGATAACTGAGGAGCAGCGCAAGAACGATCGGCAGTAGGATCGAGCGCATAAAGTAAATGGTGTAAAAGACCGCCATGATAAACAGACCGGTGAGGGCGATCGACCTGACATCGAACGGTCTCTGCGACAACTCCGCGATGCGTAAGCGAGCACGGGCTTCGACCTCTTCCGCTTCGCGCGTGTCGTCGGGAAGATCACTGGGAGATTCCACGTTTACCAAAGCTAAGAGCCTGTCTGTTCATGAATCGGATGGTGTCCCTGTAGACACTAACCCGAGCGGCGGTTTAGGCCTTATTCTGTTTCGTATTGTTCGTCTTTTTTCTTAGGGAGGATTGCATTGCGCGACCTGCACGGATGATCTGGCAGAGCCTGTGGTACTCGATCTCCACCATCGCAATTTTTATCAAGACTTCCTCCGTTGGACACACCCATTCTATAGGTGTGGCTTTGCAATGTTCCGTCGGACAACTGAGGCGCAGCTGGGCGTTTCCACGTGTGTCGCCAATCACCTGGATTTGTCGCCCAGTGATCATTTCGCCGCAAACAAGGCAATAGCGTTTCTCATCCAGGGAGCGCCACTGCCGGAATTCATCGACTCGTCGCAGGATGTTCAGTTTTTGTTCATCGGATAACTTGATCGAACAGGCGACTGTCATGGCCAAGCATCCTTCGGTGCCAACTACCGCACAATCCGGCGCGCGCCGGATTGGCGTATCGGTTAAAATCCTAGCTAGCTCGTTTGCCCGAAAATCGCTCGCGAAGACACCCGCAAAATCGCCTTTCAGAGCTTCCGATGGCCTTTACGGTCCAACTAATTTTAAGTTTCGTCACAGCTATATCTACTCTGGTCTGCGAAATACATAACCGCCGAACCAAGCTATGAAGGAACCGCAATGTATGTCTGATCATCCAAACCCAAAAAAGAAAGAAAGTTCGCAATCGTCCAAAGAAATCCAGGTTCCGCCAATCCCGAAGCAAACAGCTGGCGCGGTAACAGGTGCTGCGATCGGCAGCGTAGCCGGCCCGATTGGCGCGGTCGTGGGCGGAGTCGTCGGCGCTGTTGCGGCAAGTGCGGCGGGACGCCCAATACGGAAAACTGCTCAACGCGTTACAACAGCTTCGAAAGGCGCACTGAGGCGACATACGCGGAAAAAGTCCCGCCCGGCGTCGCGAAAAACGGGTGCGCGTTCACGCGGTAAAACTGCGAAGACACGATCTAAGCAGGCGCCCACAGCACAATCGCGCAAGCGAATGGCACGCGCCTCACGCACGCGCCACCAGCGCCGCAGCGGTCGCAAGAAAAGGCGTTAGAATAGGTGTCGCGTTAGCTCGTTGCCGGGTTTCGAATCCTCGCCGCAGTGCTTTAGGAGCTAGAATTTAGAATCGAAAAATCCGCCATAGCGTCGCTAATCTACTCATAGATGGATAAACAGAACGGCGGGAGTCATCTCCCGCCGTTCATTAATTCTGCCCAACCAGGCTTATCGTCCGCCTTGCTGGCCACCGCCCTGTTGACCGCCACCACGTTCTTGGCCGCCACCACCGCCTTGTTTCTCGCGTTCGCGCTGTTGGCGTTCACGTTCCTGTCTCTCGCGATCTCCCTGTTGTTGGCCGCCTTGCTGCCCGGGAGCAGAAGGCTTGCCAGGTTCGTCCGGACTATATTGTGTTTCCATGGTACCTTTCGTTGTTATATTACTGATTTCTGACTTGTCCTTTCGCAATTCGCGATTAGACCGTGTCCTTTTTAAAATCGCCTTGGAACGGGCGTTTGGACTGAAGAATCTTGCTACAAGCTGTCCTTACCAAACGTTTCGGTTTCTGAGAGAGGTCAGTAATTTCCTTAGGGGAGTTAGTGGCTGCTGTTAGGCCGCAGGGGACATGGCTTTCCGAAGACAGCGAGTTATCGGTTTGAACCCGCGATGGCTAACTCAGTCTCCCTAACGGCTTCGGGATTTACGGTGCTTTCGGCCAGCCTGTTGAGGAGTTCATTTGTTTCCGATTCTTCATCCAGAGTCGTTTGCAAAAGCTCAGCGGCTTTGTTTTGGCCGAGCAAATGGGCAAAAGTGCGGACACTGCCATAACCGGCGATTTCATAATGTTCGACTTTCTGCGCCGCAACAATGATACCGGCATCGAGTATGGACTCCTCGCCGTCTTCCTGCAAAATTTCAGATCCTTCCTCGATAAGTCCTTTCATAGCACGGCATGTCTTACCCTTTGGCTTTTCGTCAAGCTCTTTGAAGACTTGTTCAAGCCGTTTCACGTGGGATTTGGTCTGTTCCAAATGTTTTTCAAAAGCGCCCTTTAATTCCTCCGAGGAGGCAGCCTTTGCCATTTTTGGCAAGGCTTTCAATAACTGATGCTCCGCGTTATAAAGATCCCGTAGCTCGTTGGTGTAAAGTTTTTGCAATGTATCCAGCTTCATAATCGGCAATTCCTTTCCTGTTCCTGAGTTTTTCCCTAGTTTTATTGACGCAGCGCGTTTATAAGCGCTGGCCTAAGAAAGAAACGCCGCTAGCTGTGCAACTGCGCGTCTTTGATTTAGGATTTTCCAGACCTAACCAGCGGGTCCTTACCTCACGTCGAGACGATTCGATACAACAATAAATCTTTTCGCCCCGGAGCTGCTGATTGGAAGCATGCAGGGCTGCCGCTGCATGCATCGCCAATCAAGGCGAATGCCGTTCAAATATGCCCCGTTAAGGCAAGGATAATTAAGATCAAGAGAATCAGACCTAATCCGCCACTTGGCCAATATCCCCAGCCAGAACTATAGGGCCAAGCGGGCAACGCGCCGATCAACAAGAGAATTAGAATAATCAAAAGAATGGTGCCCATGACTTCTCCTTTCTTGAAGTAATTTCGTTCTAGTGAGCAACTTTGGACGTGAAATAACCTTGGAATAACTGACCCCGCAGGTGGCACAGCAAAGAAAATCCGTGATAGCTTCGTATTACCGTCTTTCAACTTGCTGGGTCGCAACGCGGATTGCGTATTCGTTCGGCTTAAGTTCACGACCGGCTCGCGCGGCGTAGACTTGTGTGAATTCAGCACCGAAAAGAAGGATTTGCGATGAGTAATAAACCCAGAGTAACAACGTGATGAGCGAGCTGGCCGCTCCGTAAGCTGAGCCCGCAGCACCGCTCCCTAGGTAGAAACCCAGCAGCCATTTCCCGATGCCAAAAAGGATGGCAGTCATGAAGGCACCGATCCAAACGTCTCGCCACTGAATTTTGACGTCGGGAAGAAACTTGAAGATCATCGCGAAGAGTAGAACGACGACCGCAAAGTCAAAGACGAGATAAACGGTCACCGCGATCACGATTCCACCCGGCAACATAGATTGCACGTAGCGGCTAAATCCCTTAAGTAGGGCTTCGATCGCTAACGAGACGAGCAGCAAAAAACATATGCCGGCAACCATCGCAAATGAGAGAAAGCGGGCTCGCAGGAATCCCCAAATACCGCGAGTGGGTTTCGCTTTTACGCCCCAAATTGTGTTCAAGGCGTCCTGGAGCTGACCGAAAACACCGCTTGCTCCAAAAAGCGCGAGCGCGACGCCGATGATCGTGGCGATCATGCTTTTGCCAGGTTGCGACGCCTTTTGGGCAATCTCTTGCACGACCTGCAGAGCGCTTGGATCTAGAAAATAGCTCATCTGCTGCGTGATCTTGTTCCAGGCACCTCCCGGATCATCGCGGAAAAGAACACCGATGACTGCGAGCAGGACGAGAATCAGCGGCGCAAGTGAAAACACCGTATAATAGGCAAGTGCCGCGCCTAATTGCGGCACTTTGTCCTGCAACCATTCCTGAAATGTTTGCTTTAACAGGCTGTAAGCGTTGCCAAGAAACGATTCTGCCGGTTTGGAGTCGCGTTGCTCTGCCACAATGAAGGACCTTTTGATTAAGAGTTCGCTCGTCGTCGCACCTATGGTTGCGGCGAAATAGCGAGCAGAGATAAACGCAGCCCTGATCGCGGGCGCTTATTTAGCGGGCACGAGAACCCTGAGTGCTCTGGAGACAAAATCAATCTCCGCGCTCCTGCCTAAATTAACCTTTTCTCCATCGAGAGTCGCAGGAATTTCTTTGCTTGATTGCACATTTACGCGCTTTGTTTTGGTGAGAAGTATATTTCTGTCATCGCGCCATTTACCAAACGCGGCGGTAGTGGCAAGGCCTATCACCTCAGCTGCGCTTTCCACATCGATGATCGCGGCTTCAAGCGCTTGCTCCGAATCGGACATTTCTTCCGATATCAACGGGCAGATAAGCGCCACGGCTTCAGTTTCACCCTTTGCTCCGCCTGAGATAAGATACTGCACCTTAGTTTCAAACATCCTTCGAAAGGCGACGCTCCCCTTTTTGATAGCATCAGCTATATTTCCTTCCCGCATAGATTCGCGGGGTTGTGTCCAAAGCGCAGGCGCTCCCACGATGGCGGCGATAAAAAACCGTTTGTTCGCGACCCGACCTCCCGAAAGCACTTTTGTTGAGGGAGCAGTGAGCGTTTTTTTGAGTGCCTCTTCCCACGACACGTTTCCATACAACGCTCGAGGAAGCATATTCATCGTCCCCCCGGGAAGCGGAATAAGATAGGATCCCTTTTCGGCGCATGCTTCTGCAGCTGTCCGGATGGTGCCATCGCCACCAAGCACGATAAGCACTTCCAGCTTCTGCCCAGCCGCCTCTGCAAACGAACGCTCCATTTCTTTTGCCTCGCCACACCACACCTTCGGCTCAACGATGCCCGCACGTGTAAGGATTCTGAACATCTTCTGCTCAGATTCCGAATCGCCGCCTCCGCTTGAGGTGTTGATTATAGCCCCAACCTTCGACTCTGATAAACGGATGTCGTTAGGCACGGTGGCGTGTAGGGCAAGTTTTGGTGGCGCGCCTAAATGCCCTTGCCCTTGGGCGCTTGCTCAGCGCGGTTCGCTCGGCGCATACCGCCAGCATTGTTTCCATTCCGCTCTGCTTTTTCTCGAACTCGCTCGAACTGTTTTTCAAGGCTGGTGAGATCTTCGTCGGAAAGTTTTTCCAGATCGATAAGTTGATTTCGAGCGCCTTTCAGCGCTCGAATGACTTCGTCGAGTTTCAAATGAGCCGCTTTGGCATCGCGATTCTGTGTATTCTGAATGAGAAAGACCATCAGGAAAGTAACAATTGTCGTCCCAGTATTAATAATGAGCTGCCACGTATTCGAATAATGAAACGCGGGGCCGGTTAGTCCCCAAATGACGATAATGAGAATAGCGCCGGCGAAAGCCCAAGCGCTACCGAGTACCATCGACGAGCGCCTTGCAAAGATCCGAAAAGCATCGCTTACTACGCAAAAGAAATCTCGCGATTCTGCCTGTTGTTTAACTTCCTTCTGGGTGTCCACTGTCATAATTGTGAGCGGCACCGCGCGCAACCTGAAAGCAGCGCTTATGCGTCCCGCGCAAGGAACTGCGTAACCGCACATCCGGCGGCCTGCCATCCACTGTCCCTAGCGACGGAAAATCAAACCGAGCACGAAACCGACCCCGAGCGCGGTAAAGACTGCCTTCGTCGGATTCTCGCGGACGTATTGTTTGCTGTCGTCCTGAAAAGTGCGGACGCGATGGACTGCATCGTCCCATACTTCTTTCCCGCGCTCCCGGTATTCATCGGCCATTGCGCCTGCGGCCGAGCGGAGATCTTCCGCCGCTCTGCGCGCATGCGTCACGCCACGATTTGCTTCTTCCTTCGCCTGCGGCGGAACCGCAGGCCCTTGGCCCATTTGGTTTTCGTCATCCATAGAATTTTCGCCTCTTCATCATCTGCTAAGCTTTCGGTGCCGATGCTTCGCTGACGGTGCTGATATCCTCAGCGCCAACAGTTTTGAAAATGTCCTTCGCTCGATCAACGTCTTCGCTTTCGTCCGTGTGCACGGCGATGAGGTAATTCCCTTTTCTCAACTTCTCGTCATAGCGCTTTGCCTCGATCTCCGGAATGCCGAGACCGATCAAACCGCCGACGACACCGCCGCTCGCTGCTCCGACGGCCGCGCCACTAAGCGCCGCCATAATTGGACCCGCAGCGATAAAGGCACCGACACCAGGAATTGCCAACGTGCCAATTCCTGCCAGCAACCCGATCACGCCGCCGGTAGCGCCGCCGGCAGCTGCACCGGTCGTTGCGCCCTCCGGAGCTTTTGTCGCTTTAACGTGACCAACGTCACGTGTGCCGCCTGTGTCAGGCATAAGCACTGAAATTTCCGAGGTTGCGAAGCCTTGACCTTGGAGCTGCTGAACAATTCGTTCAGCCTGGCCGTGTGTGGTTGCAATACCGAATACTGATTTAGACATAATAATTTTCTTTCGTTTGTGTGTGGTTATTTGTTAGTTCGATCCTTTGACGTCGAGTTGATTGTCGATCTGGGCGCCGCCAGCCGCTGATTTTGCAAGCTGATCGATTTTTGCTTTTTCTTGAGCAGTCTTAACGGGTCCACGGAGAGTAACATGG
>JBKPGQ010000240.1:0-7871 GCA_046729455.1 Verrucomicrobiota bacterium | reverse complement strand
CCAAAACAGCGCCGTTAGTTCGCGCACTTTGTCCGGATATTTGTCGGCGACATCGTCAGCCTGCGAGAAATCCTCGTCGAGATTATACAACTCACATTTGTCCTTATCCGGGTCCCATTTGCCTGGTGCGAATCGCGAGAGTGTTTCAGGATCAATCTTCCATGGAATTCTGTCTAACCGCCAGCATGCCAGCCAGCCATCCTTATACATTGCGCGATTTCCCAAAATCTCGAAGTATTGTTGCGTGTGTTGCGAGGGTGCTTTGGCGTCATCGAATGTGGAGAGAAAACTTACGCCCTGCATCGGCATTTGCGCGACGCCGTTGACTTCCTTTGGCTCTGGCAGGCCAGCAGCTTGCAGGATCGTCGGAGCGATGTCGGTGCAATGAGTGAACTGATTTCGCAGACTGCCTTTGTCCTTGATACGTTTTGGCCAGGTAATGACCATTGGATTACGAATACCGCCGAGATGTGAGGCCACCTGCTTGCCCCACTTGAATGGCGCGTTACCAGCCCACGCCCACGCGGCCGCGTAATGTGGAGCCATATCCGGACCACCCCATTTGTCCAGACCACCGTAGGCCTTAATCGCTTTCAATTGCTGGTCAGTTGTGAGGGGAACACCATTCAGGGTAGTCATTTCGTTGAATGTCCCGCTCTCCGTCCCTTCCATGCTCGCGCCATTATCACCAAAGATGTAAATAATTAGGGTATTGTCGGCGACGCCCATCTCCTCAATCGCTCGCACGACGCGCCCAACGGCATGATCGGCGTTCTCTTGATATCCGGCATAAACTTCCATCTGATGCGCATACAGTTTTTTTACGTCCGGCGATACACTGTCCCATGCAGGAAAAGCCGGATCACGGGGAGTGAGCTTGGCGTTGGCCGGGATCACGCCGAGCTGCTTCTGTCGCGCGAACGTCTCCTCGCGCAATTTGTCCCAGCCCTGGTCAAACTTACCTTTGTATTTGTCGCTCCATTCCTTCGGTACCTGGTGCGGCGCGTGAGTTGCCCCGGTTGAGAAGTAGAGGAAGAAAGGTTTGTCCGGTGCCTGCGCTTTTTGATCACGAATCCAGGTAGTCGCGTGTTCTAGCATCGCGTCGTTTAAATAGAAGTTCTTGTCCTTTGGCACGCCGATGACGCTGTTATTCTCTGCAAGCACGGGGTCGAACTGACCGCTTTCTCCTCCCAGGAATCCCCAGAAATAATCGAAACCAAGCGCGTTCGGCCAACGATCAAAGGGACCCGCGGGCCCCTGCTGTGAGTCAGGGGTCAGATGCCACTTGCCCATCGCGGCTGTGTTATAGCCATTGCCCTGCAGGATCTTTGCGATGGAAGCGACGCTCGTTGGCCAGTTCGTACTATAGCCGGGCCAACCGCCGATCAGTTCGCAGATCGAACCAAATCCTACCGCGTGATGGTTTCGCCCCGATAACAACGCCGCGCGCGTCGGTGAACAAAGGGCGGTGCGTGGAATCGATTGTAACGCAGTCCCTCAGCCGCCAGTTTGTCGAACGTAGGTGTCGTAACGGGTCCGCCGAACGTGGATGGATTGCCGAACCCGGCGTCATCAATCAAGACAAGCAGGATGTTCGGCGCATTGGGTGGAGCCTTCACTGGCGGCGTAAAGGCTGCGACAGAGCCTTCCAGCGTACGCTTGGTCACGCCTTGAAACGCTTGGGGCGGACGCGGCAGCACGGTTCGATCCCACTCCGCGTCGGCAGCAACCGACCCGGTTATTGGTAATGCAAGTACAAGTGCTATCGCAATGAAGCGGCTTATTGATTTGAACATACTAGTTCCTCCGAGAAACACCGCGAGCGTACACAAAGTGGTTAGTCATCACACGCTAAAAACTGAGCAATCGAGATTACGCTTTTCGTCGTTGAACGATTTGGGGCTCTCTTGGAGAATAGAAGAGAAAATGGCGTTGCAGCTGAAAAGTGAATGCGAAAAATGCGGAGCCACACTCACGCCGAGTGGAGTCGCATACATCTGCAGTTACGAGTGCACCTATTGCGGAGGTTGCGCCGGACAAATGAATTTCGTTTGCCCGAACTGTGAAGGTGAACTTGTGCGGCGGCCGCGTCGCAAGACGCCTACTTCCGGCGCCGCTGCCGATACCTGATTCGATAAGTAAGAAAACACTCCTCGCCGATGGTGCGCATGTCGCTCAGCGAACAATGCACACTGGCAGGCAGGAACTTCATGGTCAGGCCTGTCAGGGTCGGAGCCTTTGCTCCACCAAACATATAAGGCGCAATGGTTAGATTAAGCTGATCGATAAGGCCTTGTTGCAATAACGACCGAAAGAGCGTTGGCCCGCCTTCGCATGCAACTGTGCGAACCTTGTATGTGTTGCGCAACGTTTGCAGCATTCCGGCAAGATCAACCTGTTTTGACCTGGTAAGATGTAGCGTGGCCTTTTTCTCCAAAGCCTGCTGGTATTTTTGCGGCATCCGTCTCGTGGAGAAAATGATGATTGGCGAAACGTCCGACTGAAAAATGTTCAGACGATGGTCGATCCTGCCTTCGTTTGAAATAATCACGCGCAGTGGAGATCGGCTTTGGCGGTGTTTGACTCGGGTTTCCTGCATTGCAACAGGCAGCCCGAGCCGGACGTTGTCGCGTTTTAAACTCGTGTGCCCGAGCAGTACCGCGTCGGCCGAAGCGCGCTGTCGAAACAAGTGCAGCTTGTCTTCGCGTGACGTGAAATCGACAGGCGACAAATTTTTCGTGGTAACCTTGCCATCGACAGTCATGGCGAAGGTGGCGACGACGAATGGGCGCCGTCGATGCCGCCTCATCGTGAAGTAAACACCCAACGCTCAACGTCCAACTCCCAACGCCCAACTTTCTGAATTGAGCATTCGGCGCTGAGCGTTAGGCGTTGGGCGTTGAGAATCTTATTCATTCTGGTTCGCCCATCTCATGTTCCAGCGCGATGACTTCGTGTTCCATCTCCCGCATTTTCACGCGCACGACTGCACCACTCGGCTTGTAAAACAGATAGACGAGCGCGCCTGGCAGGCAGCAGACAAGAATGATGAGAAAGCTAAGAGACCCGATGAGAATGGCCTTGGCTTCCGGCACTCCACAAAGACCGCTGAGCATGATCTGCAAGACTTTTTCACGAAGGCCGATTCCCGCGAAACTGATCGGTAGTGCGGAGATGGTGCGTTCCACCGGCATCACGGCGAAGAAGTTGACCACCGGCACAGGGGCGCCCAGCGCGTACGCGGCACACAGAAAAGTGGCGAACGTGGCCAGGTGCGCTACGAGAGACGCACCAAATGCGACCAGCGTCGCACGCCAATGATGCGCGTAAAGATGATAGGCAGCGGAAATCTCGATCAGTTTGTCACGGCCGGGGAACTTCTCTGGTAACGAATGGAACAGGTTAAATCCACTAATCACAAAAGTGGACACCAAGGTCAGGACCGATACCCCAAGGAGAAAAAGCAGAAGCCAAAGCAAATTTCGCGTCTCAGTAGTTTGCGCGAGAAAATCATAGCGCAGTCCGATGAGAGTGACGGTAATGGCGACCAAAGCAACGAGGCCAATGAAACGATCAAACACGACCGCGAGCAATGCGCCTGCTTTTTTGTCCGGAGTTTCCTTGAGCAGATAATAGCTTTTTATGATATCACCGCCCGTGCCTCCTGGGAGAAACTGATTGTAAAACATGCCGATCAAGAACAAACCCGAGAGGCGGGGAAGGCTCAGATGGATCTTTTGGACCTTCAGTAAAACATGCCAGCGAAAAGCGGCGGCAATTTCCACGACCGTGTATGCCAGGATCCCAAGGGCAACCCAGCGATATTGAGCGTTCCGGATCGCCTCAACCATCTGCGCGCGCCTGTTGGGATCGTGATAAACCCAATAAAGCACCGCGATGGTGACGCTAAGCTGGAAAAGAGTGATCAGGATTTTTTTCATTCGCCGAAGCGTTCCTTCCACATTTGGACTGACTGGCGAATTGGGTCGGCTGTCCTATTCGCGTTCATCTCCCAGACAAATAAGCAGTTTGTGGGAAGAAGCGGAACAAGTTTCTCAAAATCGATACCTCCGGTAAAGGGCGGTTGATGATCTCGCGCAGGCCAGACACAGTCTTGCACATGGCAGCCAAACGCTCGCGGACCGATCGAGCGCAACCACTCGACGTGATCAATGAATCCCAGGTTCTCTTTGATTTGAGAGTGACCGAAATCATGCCAGTAACCCAGCTGCGGGTAGTTCATTTCCTCAAGCAGCTCCATCAATTCGCGCTCAGTTGGTATTTGTTCATAATCGCGCCGGGCTTCCAAACCAATCTTAACATTTTTCGAAGCGGCATACTCGATGATGCGGCGTAGACACTCTTTCACGCGCTGTAGCGACGCAGGGGCTATTTTCTCCCGTTCTTGCACTGCACTGATTTTAATTCTCACGTATTCGCGCGACAGGTATCTCCCGGCTTTCGCTATCGCGATCAACCGCTCGGTTATCGGCGACATGTTCACCTCTCCGAGATGCAATACAACAAACGGAGCGTTTAATCGCTCGGCAAAATCAATCGTCCGCAACGTTTGCGTGACGGCCGCCTCACGTTCCACGGCTGATGCGGCGGAAAATTTGTACCGGTCGGGCGAAGCCGGCGTGACTTCGGCAGGCAATGGACAAAAATTATGCAGGCTACTGACGCGAATTTCTCCGGCATCGAACATTTTTTGAATTCCCGGTACCAACTGCACGCGGATAGCTTGACCCAGTTCAATCAAATCAAACCCAAGCTTGGTTTTGATTTCGCCCAGCATCGTGTCGCCCACGGTATGGCGTCCGGAGTTCCAACACGTGGAGAACGAAATCATCGGCGAGCGAATTGTAGGGTGCGTCTAGTATCGGCTAGCGCCAAAGGCGCTTATCTGATGCTAGCCTGGGGCATCGTCCCAGGAATTCAAATCCTCGGATAAACGAGCGCTGAAAGCGCGTTTCAACGGCACCGGAAATGAATCGCGCTTTCAGCGCTGATGCTCTTGGGGGCGATGAATGCCTGGGGCGTCTGCCCCAGGCTGGCGCTGAGTGTCGCGCCTTTGGCGCTAAATACGTACTCGAAAACGCCATGTTCCATGCTCAGCAGACCGGCTCGATCTCGGGCGTAGGTGCAGGGGAAACTGGACGATCGCAAACGTGGCGCCCAGCAAGACTTAAAACTGACGCTGCAGCGATTCCGTAAATCACCGAAGCGACACCGAGTGTCGTTCGCATTCCGATTAAATCAGAGAAACCAGGCGCGATCAGACCGGCAATGGGCATTAATCCAAAAAAGCTCATGCCCACGACTGCAGACACCCGCCCGCGCAGGTGCGCTGGCGCTTGTTCCTGCACGATCGTGTTAGCCAGACCGAAGTTCATCGAAAGCGCAACGGCGATGGCTCCCATTGCACATGCCGTAAGCAAAAAACTTTGCGACCACGACATGAGAAAAACTCCCAAAGCAATGGCAACCACATTTCCGCCCATGAATTTCAAGCGGTGTTCGCGCGCGACGCTTAGCAAGCCAATCGATCCAAGGAATGCGCCGCTACCGGATACCGCCATCAATCCTCCCATGCTCTCCGCACCCAGATGAAGAATATTGCGCACGTAAAGTGGCAGCATCACTGAGATAGCTGGAAAAACAAAGATCGTGTTCAACGCAATCAGTGCGATTAGCGCCACAATAATGCGATTCGAGCGGACATAGCGGAACCCTTCCAGGATACCGCTGCGGCGTTGTTCTTCTTCCTCGGGCGTTCCCATCGCCCGCTTGGGTAGCGAGATGAGCGCAATGATGAGCGCCACAAAAGAAAAGGCGTTCGTGAAAAATGCCGCTGCTGCGCCCCACCATGCCACAAAGAAACCTGCAAGTGACGGTCCGATCAGACGCGACCCGTGAAACACGGATCGATCAAGAGCAACGGCCGCTGCGATCTCATCACGCTTCACCAGTTCAGGCACAAGCGCAGAGATCGCTGGCATTTCGTAGGAGAACGCAACGCCCAGCAGAAATGCAAAAAAGATAATATGCCAAATCTGAATGTGCCCGCTCATCACCAAAAATCCCAAAGCAACCGCAAAAATGATCTGCACAATTTGCGTAGCGACCAGGATCTTACGCTTGTCCCACTTATCAGCGAGCGAACCGGCTGTCGGAGCGAGCGCAAGCGCCGGCAAGCCAGCGGCAAAATTTACCAGGCCGAGCAGGATTGCCTTGTTGGTCAATCCGCTCATAACCCAGCTTTGCGCCATCATTTGCATCCACGTGCCGCTGTCGGAAATCAGCGAACCGATGATGTAGCGGCGAAACGCCCCGGGCCGTAAAAGCGACAGCGCTTTCGGTCCAATCCATTTTTCTTTCTCATCCATCGCAAACACTCATAGATGGGATGAAGCGCGGCTGCAATGGACGAGCGTGCGAACGCGCCTTGTGGTCATCCTGAGCGGAGCGAAGGACCTTCCGTAAGTTCGTTGAGCACACATCTAACCTTGCGTGTTCCAAGCTCCGACTGTGTGGTTTCTCGCTTCGCTCGGAATGACAATCGCGTGTGATTGCCTCTGCCGGTCGCGTTCACTATCTTTTGAATCATGCGCATCGATAAATACACGCAGAAGATGCAGGAAGCGTTGCAGGGAGCGCAGGACATTGCTTCGCAGGCTAACCATCCGGAAATTGCGAACGAGCATTTTCTTTCCACTCTTCTGGACCAAGGCGATGGGATAACGCGACCGCTTCTTGAGAAGATTGGAGCCAACGTGGAGCAATTGCGCGAGCGGCTGCGTTCGGAGTTGGAGCGTCGACCGAAGATTCACGGCGCCGCTGCCGATCTGCGGTTCTCGAGCGATCTCCGCAGCGTTCTGGACTCGGCGGAGAAGGAAATGTCGAAACTGAAGGACGAGTTCACCAGCGCCGAGCATTATTTGCTTGCGTTGGCTGGGTCGAATGTTCCAGCTGCAAAATTACTTAAAGACCTCGGCATCACGCGCGACAAGCTGATGCAGGGGCTCCAGCAGGTACGCGGATCTCAGCGGGTGACCGATCAAAACCCCGAAGGTAAATACCAGACGCTGGAAAAGTATGGGCGCGATCTGACCGAACAGGCGCGACGCGGAAAGATCGATCCCGTGATCGGACGCGACAACGAAATTCGACGGATAATGCAGGTGTTATCGCGTCGCACGAAAAATAATCCCGTACTGATCGGCGATCCAGGCGTTGGCAAGACCGCAGTTGTGGAAGGACTCGCACGGCGAATCATCAGCGGCGACGTGCCCGATTCACTCAAACAAAAGCGCGTTATTGCAATGGACATTGGCGCGATGGTGGCCGGCGCAAAGTTCCGTGGCGAATTCGAAGATCGGCTGAAAGCGTTCTTAAAAGAAGTGACGGATTCGCAAGGTCAGATCATTTTGTTCATCGACGAACTTCACACGATCGTCGGCGCAGGCGCGGCGGAAGGTTCTGTCGATGCATCGAACATGCTCAAGCCGATGCTGGCGCGCGGCGAACTGCGCACGATCGGCGCGACCACGATCGATGAGTACCGCAAATATATCGAGAAGGACGCTGCACTGGAGCGGCGTTTCCAACCGGTGCTGGTAAACGAACCGACGGTGGAAGATACGATCGCAATTCTCCGCGGGTTGAAGGAACGCTACGAAGTACACCACGGCGTGCGTATCACCGACAGCGCACTAGTCGCAGCGGCTGTGTTGTCGCAGCGTTACATTACGGATCGGTTTTTGCCGGATAAGGCAATCGATCTGGTCGATGAAGCGGCGTCGCGTTTGAAGATCGAGCTCGATTCCATGCCCACGGAGATTGACGTGATCGAACGCGAAATCATGCAG
>JBKPGQ010000239.1:0-5998 GCA_046729455.1 Verrucomicrobiota bacterium | reverse complement strand
GAGCCGAAGAGAATTCCGCTTCGACTCTTCAACCCTTTAACGCAGCGCGTCTGTGTCGGACCCGAGTTCCTTCTACCCAGTCTTTTTCGATTTTGTTCTCAGCGCGAGTCGACTGGCCAGAGCATTGAGGATTTCCGGGTTTCCGAGCGCCCAAGCATTATCAATCGTCATTCTCTTGAAGCGCCACTTGTCGCGATCGCGCATTAGGTTGCAATCGTAGCGATTCATCAATAACGCATATTCCGATCCACGGCGCGAACCCTCGCGCGGCATGAAATGCTGCGACAAAACGTAGGCATACAACGTAGCTGTATCACCGACAATCTCGATCTGGAGATTGCTCACACTGTGACTGGTATCGAGTGGACCGATCAATGGAAGAACGCCGTTCAGAATAGCGTCGCGACCAGTCAGTAGTGGAAAGTCGATCTCGAGTTTTCTTCCCGCCGGCCTGAAATCGAACCGGCAATCCTCCGTCAATGCCGACGCCAGCGAATCGGCATCGCCGTAGTCGAGACCAAAAGCGTAACGATGCAGGGCGTCGGCAATTTCAAATCGATCGTTAGCTAATTGGGCGAGGTCCGTCTCCATTACCAGGACGCTCGCTAATCCATTTCGAGACGTGTTGTCAAGATCGCACTAGCTCTTCGATCCTCTTCCACTTCTCCGCGCTGAGCTGAAGTTTCTCCGCGGCCATGTTTTCCTCGAGATGCGCAAGCGACGATGTGCCCGGGATCGGCAACATGACCGGCGATTTTTGAAGCAACCACGCGAGCGCGATTTGCACCGCGCTGACGTTGTGACGTTTCGCTTCGGCTTCCAACGCATTGCCGGTCTTACGCAACGAAGGGTTCCTACTGCCGCCAATCGGCGCCCATGGAATAAATCCCATCTTCTCTTTCTCGCAGTAATCGAGCGCGCCCTCCGAGTCGCGGTCGGTAATGTTGTATTGGTTCTGGATGCTCACAATCGGCACGACCTTTTTGTTCGATTTCCGCCACCGTCACTTCCGATAATCCAACGTGCCGGATTTTGCCGGCATCCTGCGCCGTTTTCAGCGCGCCCAACGATTCTTCGACCGGCACCTTGCGATCGATTCGATGCAATTGATAAAGATCGATCCGCTCGAGTTTCAATCGCTTGAGACTTTTATCGACGCATTGTGCTAAATAGTCCGGCCGCCCGTCCGGCACCCATTGATTGGGACCGCGCCGGGTGTTACCGCCTTTCGTCGCGATCACCAGTCCTTTCGGATAAGGATACAACGCCTCGGCAATGAGCAGCTCGTTCGTTTCCGGCCCGTAAGCATCCGCGGTGTCGATGAAATTGACGCCCAGCTCGACTGCGCGCCGCAAAACTTTCTTCGCGTTCTCGCGATCAGGCGGCCAACCCCAGATCCCCTCGCCCGTCAGCCGCATCGCCCCAAACCCAAGCCGGTTGACCAAAAGGTCCCCGCCTAATTGAAAGGTGGAATCCCGGGCCTCCGGAATCGCCGCGAAAATTTTCGTCAATCCACCGGTCAAAACGCCGGCTGCACCTGTAGAAATCACCTCCAAAAACGTTCTTCGTCTCATCGCAGGTAAACTATATTGCCGCGACCAACGCTCAACACTCAACCATTAACCATCAACTGACTCTGAGTAGGATCCCCTTAGAAATGAACCGCGATTTCAGAAAATCCCCGCCGGTCCGGAATCGAAGACAATCCATTAACAGAGTCTAATGCGTCAGGCGCTGGCTGCTGCGATTGAAGTTGGCGAAGTGACGGTCGTGCGTCGGGTGCTTGCGTTGCGTCCGAATCGGATTCGACGGCGCTCACGAGGGCGAGTAGAGTCGCGCCGCTGTGAAAAATCCACTTCGTTGTGTCGCTGTTGTTTTTGTTCTTTTGCCGGTCTGTTGTTTTGCCGAAGCGTTCACCATCGAGCAGGTGTTAAGCGCGCCCTTTCCATCCGGCCTAACGACTGCGGCGCATGCGCCGCGCGCGGCCTGGATGTTCGACAACAAAGGCGAACGCAACATCTGGGTCGCAGATGCACCGGATTTCGTGCCGCGACAAGTAACACACTACAAGGGCGATGATGGACAGCCGATCGTAAGCGTGAAGCTGACATCCGATGGCAAAACGGTCGTGTACGCGCGCGGCAGCGAGGTCAACAAGGAAGGCACTTCGGCAAATCCGCAAAGCCTGACAAAAATGCCCAAGCAGCAGGCATGGGCGGTAGATGTAAACGGCGGCGAGCCGCGTTTGCTCGGCGATATCGGTTGCAATGAGGAGCAGTGCGAAGATCTGCAGGTTTCGCCTGACGGGAAGAATGTGGTCTGGCCGGCGAAGAAGCACATTTGGATCGCGTCGCTCGATGGCAAAAAGAAAGCGGAGCAACTCGAGGAGTTGCTCGGCGAGAGCGACATGCCGCGCTGGTCGCCGGATGGGAAGCGGATCGCGTTTCGGTCGAATCGCAAGGACCATTCGTTTATCGTCGTCTTGGAGCTGGCGACGAAAAAGATCACTTATCTCGCGCCGACGACGAATCGTGGTGCCGCTCCAGTTTGGTCACCGGACAGCAAACAGGTCGCGTTTATTCGCCAACCCGGAGTCGAATTCAAACGGCCGCTCATTCCTGAGTTCCCGCGACCGTGGGCGCTTTGGATTGCAGACGCGCAGAGCGGCGAGGGCCGCGAGCTCTTTCATAGCGGTAATGCGATGGAAGATTCGCTACCGCTGTTTGGGTTCCAATCGCTCCAATTCACGAATGCGGGCCGCATTATCTTCGCGAGCGAGAAAGACGGACGCAATCATCTCTACTCCATCGCGGTGGAAGGCGGCGCGCCGCAGTTGCTCACGCCGGGCAATTTTGATGTGGAGGAGGTGGCGTTGAGCGCAGACAAGCGCAGCATCCTCTATACTTCGAATCAGAACGATATGGATCGCCGGCACATCTGGCGCGTCAGCGCGACCGGTGGCGAGCCGGAAGCGCTCACGCGCGGCGAAACAATCGAGTGGAACCCGATCGAGACGAGCGATGGAAAGACGCTGTTGTGTCTCGGCTCAAGCGCGACTTCGCCCGCCATGCCGTATCGCGCTACGAGCAGCGGGCGCGAGTTGATCGCGAAGAATATGCTTCCGGCTAATCTCCCGGAGGCGCAATTAGTCACGCCCAAGCAGGTAGTGTTTAAAAGCGCGGATGGCCTCGAAATCCACGGCCAGCTGTTTACGCCAAAGAACCAGAAGCAACGCGGCCCCGCTCTGATCTTCACACACGGCGGCCCGATTCGGCAGATGCTGCTCGGATGGCATTACATGCAGTATTACCACAACGCCTATGCGATGAATCAATACCTGGCGAGCAAAGGTTACACCGTGCTCTCGGTGAATTATCGGCTCGGCATCATGTACGGGCGCGCCTTTCGCGAGCCGCCAAAGTCGGTGTGGCGCGGCGCATCCGAATACCAGGATGTGGTCGCGGGCGCGAAGTTTTTGCAAACCCTCGACAACGTTGATCCGCAGCGAATCGGTCTCTGGGGCGGATCCTACGGCGGGTTTCTGACCGCCATGGGCCTTGCGCGTAACTCCGACATTTTCAAAGCCGGCGTCGATTTCCACGGCGTGCACGACTGGGCCACTTTCCTGCCGATGTGGGCCGAAGAGGTCGAGGCTAAGAAAGCCGAAGCCGCGCCGGATGTGAAAAAGGCGCGCGAGCTCGCCTTCAAATCATCGCCAGTCGCAAGCGTCGCGAATTGGCGCTCCCCGGTGTTGCTGATCCATGGCGACGACGATCGCAATGTGCCGTTCCAGCAAACCACCGATCTGATCGAAAAACTACGCGCCCAAAACGTCGCGTTCGATGAGCTAATCATCCCCGACGAAATTCACGACCTGCTCCGCTGGAGCGATTGGGTCCGCGCCTACCGCGCCACTGCCGAATTTTTCGACCGGAAGCTCGGTGCGCGGTCGACCGGACCGTAGGATTGCACTGATCCCTTATTTGGATGTACGAAGATACGCGCAAAGCTTTTCGTACAAAGCGAGCTGAATACGACGATCTTCCTCGTTAATCTCATGCACCTTAAGTTGGTCGGGAGACATCTGGCTAAGGGCATCGCGCAGGGCTTCAACACGATGCAGCAACCCCTCGCGGCTACCCTGAATGAGATATCCTGGGGGAATACTGCTCGCGAAGGCATTTGCAAAGACGACAAGCTTAACGCCAGGTCGTAGTTGATACTGTGGACCGCCTTCTAACATTGGCGTTTTATCGTCATAACTCGAATATTCGATAGTAGCCTCCCCAGGCTTCGTGGCAGGACCTCGCATCACCGCTAACACGTCCACAAGCGCCCGTGCTTTGATGTCGAACTTGGTTCGTGTGAGCAGATCCACTTTTTTGACAGACCCGACATAGACGACAGGTACCTTTCTCCGCACGCTTTCTATAAAACTGCGCATATTGGCGGCCTTCACTTGGCTCGTGTCAGTCGACATGAGGAGTACCGAGATAAGGGCAAGTCGTAAGAAACTCGTTGTGCTCATACTAATCAGGTTTTAGCCAGAGGTGCGACGTGCCGCGAGCGAAATATTCCGACACCGATGCCGTTTAATCTTCAACCAAATCTAAAAGGCGAACGCGTGAAGATTGGGACGATCTTCTTCCGTTGTTGCATTCGATCCAATTAGCAGCTGTTGAGCCGCCTTCGGTTGATTTTGCTTGGCAAGGAATCGGTCCGCGGTCATCGAAGGCCGTAATCTGTCGAAGCCGGCGATTGCTCTTCCGGCTCTCTCTCCTTCTGCTTTCCGCTCCATGTAACCAACCCTGCGCCCAACACAATCAGACAAATCCCTGCCCAGCGAAGACTCGATATCTCTTCTTTGAGAAAAATTCTGGCTGCCAGGCTTGTGATCACGAAGCCAAGAGCCGTCAACGGCCAGACGATGCTGACGTCCTTTTGTGAAAGTAAGTAAAGCAGGAAGCCAAAGAAAATGGCTTCGAAGAAGACACCGGTTAGAATGTTTTTGTTTGTCGCGCCACGTTTGATTAACGACATGATTTCCGCGGCATTGAGTGTCTTGGGTTCCCCAATTTGATTGAGGCCGGCACTCAGAAACACCACGCCGATGGCTTCGAAAACCAGCGCGATCAGCAGAATCAAAATAAACTTCGTCACAAATGCTGATATCGGATCAATTCACGTTGTCGAGTCCTTCAACGACGGATTTTGCATCGGAGCCAACCAGAGCGTCGAACGCCCGTTAAACTCAGCGAGCGAGGGGGGTGAGTAAAGTCGGCACCGCCAGGAGAATGTTACCGCCACGCAGTTGTTTTTCGCAAAGATTTCGGAAACGAGCGCTGTAACGGTGTAACTTCAACGCGCCGAAGATCGCCAAGCCAGAATGCAGTTGCGCGTTGGCAGCGTTGTGTCCACGCTCGCGGTCGTGAAGGAAGTCGCCGAGCCTGAAGTTTTGCTTCCGACAAGCGTTGCGCCGGATCCACAGGCGACGATCCCGAAACAGATCCGTTACATCATCGGCAACGAGGGATGCGAACGGTTCAGTTTTTACGGGATGCGGAACATTCTGACCGTTTTCCTGGTCTCGTCGCTGCTTCTTTATCTGCCGGAGGCAGAACGCGCCCGGGGCGCGAAGGACATTTTCCACACGTTCGTCGTTGGCGTTTATTTTTTCCCGCTGTTGGGCGGTTGGCTGGCCGATCGTTTTTTCGGCAAATACAACACCGTCTTGTGGCTGAGTCTGGTGTATTGCGTGGGCCAGGCGTGCCTGGCGATGTTTGTCACGAACCGCACCGGTTTTTATATCGGGCTCGGGCTGATCGCGCTCGGCTCGGGTGGAATCAAACCGTGCGTAGCCGCCTTTGTCGGAGACCAGTTCGATCAGACGAACAAACATCGCGCGAAGGTCGTGTTCGACGCCTTCTATTGGATTATCAACTTCGGCTCGTTCTTGGCATCGCTTTTGATGCCCATCTTCCTCAGGCATCTCGGGCCC
>JBKPGQ010000238.1:0-9900 GCA_046729455.1 Verrucomicrobiota bacterium | reverse complement strand
TGAACGAAATATTCGAAGAAATGGCGGACGCGCAGGTCGGCTGTCCGATATGCCTCCAGCATGTCCAGGTTCAACGGTTGAAAGAGCAGACCGCCGTAAAGGACGTAGCGCGGCCGCACATCGTAACTGTGGCCCAGGATTGAGTACGGCCAAGGCTTATACAATTTGATTGTCGCCGTTATCGGCTGCTTGTTGCGCAGGATGTCCACTTTGACCGAGTCGCCCTTGAACTTTCGCTCGACGACTTCTTCAAACTGCGCACGCTCGCCATCCAGTTCAACATTCGCATCGCTGGCGATGGGATGACCGTCGATAGCAAGGAGAACGTCGCCCGGGTAAAGAATGCCATCAGATGGCCCGGTCCCGGTCACAGAGCTCACTAGAACGCCGCGATCGTCATCTTTTAATCCGAGAAATCTTCGCTGGGCAGGATTTTGTAATTTCGCATAGCTAATTGCGAGGTCGGGATATTCGTCGTAACGCCCATTACTGACGTCCTGCAGAAACCGCTTTATCACCGGAGTGGGAATCATGTAGGCCACCCCTTGGGCGACATCGCCGCTGTAACCCTGAAAGGCGACCCCGACCACTTTGCCGTCTTGCATTACCGGCCCACCACTGTTTCCTGGGTTGATCTGTGCACTGATTTGGATCGCCAGATGCTGATCGACCGACGAATGTGTGTAGAGCTGGAAATCAACCCGCGACACGATTCCGGTGGTCACAGACATCCGCTCTCCTCCAATTGGATAACCGTACGCCGAGACGGTCGATTCCAGCGCAGGAATTCCGCCAAATTGTAATGGCAACATGTTCTTGAAAAAATCCGGAGCAGGCACAGTGATCATTGCCAGGTCGCAATCATTTGCGATAAATTGCACCTTCGCTGGATATTTGTTGGGATCGCCGTCACGCTCTACAGTCAGATAGCGGCTGTTGGCAACCACGTGCGCATTTGTCATGATGCGATTGCCGCTTATGACGAAGCCCGCTCCAACGCCGCGCTGTAGAGCCCCGGCGTTCCAAGGCGCTTTGTAATCTGGCTCCACTGATGTCGCGGTAATCCTGACCAGACTTTTTTGAACCGGCCCGTTTGGTTTCGGCGGCGCAATTGGAACCGGGACCGGAACTACCTCTTGCGCGGGTGGGCTCGATCTCCATGGACCCGGCCGTTCTGGACCTTGCGGCTCCATTGGAGGACGCGCCGGTGCGCCCTCCTGCGCGTCCAAAACCGGTACGAACAGCAAGGTGGCGTAAATTAAAACAAGGATACGCTTCATGAGTGGAAAGGCTGCAAACTTAAACGGCGTGCTCGAAAATCAAGATTCGGATTTGCATTAGGAAATGGCCTTTTCGGACACAACTGACACGATACATGCTTTCTCCGTTCAAATCTCGGATGAACGAAAAAAAAGTTTGCGCCCTCCCTTAAACTCCGGCGCGGTCGAGAATTGATTTCAGCACTCTTTTCGCCTCAAAGACTTCGCGAGCCAAGGCGTAAGCGGCTCTGGAATGCTTCACGTAATCGGCGTTGATCCGCTTCACGGCGTCCACAATTTCACCAAGCGTTCGGAAAGATAAAAGGCCCCCTTCGCCGCCGTAGAATTTCGTAAAACCAGTTTCCTGAATTATGACCGGTCGGCCTGCCGCGAGATAACACACGCTCCTGTCACTGAACCAGCCGCTATTTAGGCGCACGTATTGGTCCTTGGCGACGGTGAACTCACCTTTGGAACGCCGGACGTAGTCCCGATAGAGCCAATAATCGACGCTCATTTGCAATGGCGAAGTGAGCCGCCAGCCGTTTCGCTCGAATTTCGCGCGGGTAGCGCCGCGTTCGATGTTTGTCGCCAGCTCAAATGTTTCGCCCGCATTTTTGGGCGCTGCAATGAAGCGCAGAAATTCGCATGATTTACTCCAGAGATATTTTTTGCCGCGCCACGTAATGTCTTTCAGACCGCTGGTGGACCAATTGGCCACGGATGTGAGCACGGCCGCGCGGGAAGGGGAGCGCCTCGTTCGCCAAAGATCAGTCACCACCGGTTGCCGTGTCGGCAGCCACTTCAATCCGTGGGTGGGGACCGGAAAGCTTTTAGTGCCGATGGTTTCGCCAAAAGTGAAAAGGGCATGATGCCGGGCCAGATATTGAATTGTCGATTTCACGCCCTTATCGATCTTGATTTGCTCGACGCCGGGATCGCTTTCGATGTAGAGAATGCGGTCGGAAACGAGCAGGTCGTCGTTAAACTCCTGTGCACCGCAGATGTTCAGGATCGCGTCCGCTTCGCGATACAGCTGCCGAATTCTTTTTAATCGCAAACCAACAGTGGGATTCCCCGGCAAATAACGCGCGCAAAAGGCCCAGCGATTTCGGAATTCGAATTCTCGCGCCAACCGATTCAGGAGCCTAGCCGTATAATCAAATTCAGTGGTGACTTCAAACGTTTCCGGGTTGTAAGGAATGCGGGCTGAATCTTCGATGTAATAGACGTCGTGACCGAGTCGTTGCAGTCCGACGATGTAATGGATGTGCTGCCAGATTACGCCCGCGATGGGCATGGAGCCCATGAAGCCCATGACGACAATGCGCTTGCGTTTCATGAGGCAGAAAACGCCGAACGTCCAACGCCCATCGTCCAACGCCCAATATCCTGGGTTCGGCGTTGAGCGTTGCGCGTTGAGCTGCCTGCTCGCGAACCCTTTCGGAGTTGGACGTTGAAACGAATCATTCTTCAAACCGTTTCACGACCACAGCTGGATTTCCCGCGACCACCGTGTTCGGTTCCACGCCTTTTGTAACAACCGATCCCGCCGCAACGACTGAGTTTTCCCCGATCGTGACTCCTTTTAAAATCACCGCGTTCATGCCGATCCAGACGTTGTTTGCGATTTTCACAGGAGCGGTTTTCAACCTGGGGCGTGCGGGTCGATTTTTGAAATACGGTGCGAGAGCTTGTGCGTCGATGAGACGCTGAGCCGGTTCGAGCGGATGAAAATCCGAATCCGCGATCCCGACATTCCAGGAAACCAGGCAATACGACCCGATCTCGATCCTCTCATCCGCCATGATCAGCGCGCCGTTGAGCAACGTGAAATCACCTATCGTGCACTGGCCGTTCTCGCCGACAGAAAACGAACAGCCCGCATAACACGAAACGTGTTTGCCGATAACGACAGCACCTGATTTCTTGCTCCGAAGCTTCCTGAAGATTTGCGCGCTCTCGCAATAAAATCCCTCGCCAAACTCGACGTTTGGCGGAATCGGATCCGGCCACCAGTCGCCTTCGACGCGTCGGTCTTCTCTAACGTTGCTCATGAATGGGACTTGTCATTCTGAGCGGAGCGAAGAATCTCAATATTTCCTTCTCCGCGTTGATCGATCCGGCAGCCAGAGATGTTTCGCTTCGCTCAACATGACATGACACTAACTCATGTCGGGAATTTCCCTGATGCATATAGTTTTGCGTAAATCCCGTCCCGCGCGATCAACTCTGGACCGCGCCCTTTTTCAACGACGCGGCCGTGTTCAAGCACAATGATTTGATCGAGGCCGTGGATCGTGGCCAGCCGATGCGTTGCAATCAAAGTTGTGCGGCCGCGCATTAATTCCTGGATGGTTTCCATGATCGCAGCTTCGGTTGTGGGATCGAGTGCCGATGTCGGTTCGTCCAGCAGCAAGATTGGCGCGTTCTTCAAAAATGCGCGGGCGATGCCGATGCGCTGACGCTGGCCAACGCTCAAGTGCCCACCCCGTTCCCCTACAGCGCTCGCATAACCGTCCGGCATCTGCCGAATGAAATCATCGGCCTGAGCGCGCCGCGCGGCCTCGATAATTTCTTCTTCCGTCGCGTCGGGCCGGCCGTAAGCGATGTTTTCTCGTACCGTTGTGGAGAAAAGCAACGTGTCCTGTAAGACGATCGCGATCTGGGCACGCAAACTTTTTTTTGTAATCTCCCGCACATCACGGTCGTCGAGCATGACGAAACCGGTAGAAGGATCGTAAAATCGCGGCACCAAACTCATCAATGTGCTCTTGCCCGCGCCGGTGCCGCCTACGAGGCCGACGATCTGGTTAGGCTCGATTCGCAGCTCGATGTCACGCAAGACGTGTCGATCACCTGCGTAACCGAAATTCACGGATTGAAATGCGATCGCGCCTTTGGTGGACGAAATAGCGACGGCATTCGGTGAATCGCGGACGTCGTCCTCGCGGTCTAGCACTTCAAAACAGCGTTTTGCGCCGGCGGTCGCGCCTTCCATTGCCCAAGCCGTGTAGGTGAGGGATTCGAGCGGCTGATAAAGCATCAACAAGTAGGCACTGAAAACGAGCAGCGAACCGAGCGTGAGCGTTCCGTTGAGAACGTGCAACGAGCCGATGTAGTACATCGCAGCTGTGCCAACGACCATCAGTGTGCTGATCACCAATGCGCTGTTCACGTTTGTCAAAGTGAGCCGCAGATTGGCTTGCAAACTTTGCCGGGCTTGTTGCTGGAATTGGAGCACTTCAAATTCCTCGCGGCCAAATGCATGTACCATCCGAATCGAGCTGAGACCTTCCTGCGCCTGCGCAAGGACTGCACTTTCCTGTTCCTGAATGGACGTTGATTCGCGGCGAATCCGATGCGCGAAAAGATAAATCGCGCCGACGACCAAGGGGACGATCGCCAGAGAAACCATCGTGAGCTGCCAATCCAACCGCAACATGATGAGGAAGGTTCCGATCAACGTGATTACAGACGCAAAGATGTTGGTGAACCCTTTGTTGTAGATCGTTTGGATTGACTGCGAGTCGTACGCGACGCGGAAACTGGAATCGCTGGAACGGCGCGCATCGTGGAATTTGAGCGACAGAGATTGCAAATACGAATAGAGATCGGTGCGCAATTTGAGCAATGCCTGCAGGCCGATTTTCACAAAAAGATAGTTCGTGATCCAATTCATCATTCCCCACAAAAGCTGGATCAAGATGAGAGCCAGACAGAGCAGCGGGATCCAGATGCGCCAGTCACTGCGCGCTGTCTGGCCCGGTCGAAGGAAATCGTCCACGATCAATTTAAACGGCCACGGTTTGAGCAGGTTCAGCCCAACGCCGACGAGAGACAAAAACAATCCAAGAATCGTTTGTCCGAGGAACGGTCTGTAGTAACGGAGAACGCGCCGGTAGATCGACATCTCAATTTGGGATTGCGGATTTTGGTTTTTAGACTGAACTAGGGCGAACTTTATTGCGGCTCGACATCGAGAGAGTCCTCGACTTCGCTCTGAATGACAATATGCATCATCTTCTTGAAACCTGGTTCTATTGGGTGCTCACCGGCGGCTACGTCGGAATCATAGTGTTGATGGCGATGGAAAGTTCCATCTTTCCAGTGCCCAGCGAAATCGTCATTCCCCCGGCTGCATTCCTGGCAGCGCAAGGAAAACTCAGTTTCACGGGCGTGGTGCTTGCAGGTGTGCTGGGGTCGTATCTTGGTTCGGCCGTCACTTATTGGGCGTCGCGACTAATTGGACGTCCATTGATCGTAAAGTATGGCCGTTTTGTGCTGGTGACTCCCAAAAAACTGGAGCAAGCCGAGCAATGGCTCGCTCGCTACGAGGCAGGCGGAGTCTTCTTCGCGCGGCTGCTTCCGGTGGTTCGTCATCTGATCTCGATTCCGGCGGGGGTCGTTCGAATGAATTTCGGCCTTTTCAGTCTCATGACGATTGCCGGATCGGCGCTCTGGTGTTGGATTCTGGCTTATCTCGGGGACAAAGCCTACCGTCTCGAGCCGGAGCTATTGACGAATCCGGACGCGCTGGTTCGGTTTATCCACGGACAATCCAGGGGCATCCTGCTCGTAGTCGCGCTTTTTGCGGCTCTGTATATGTTGAGCCTGCGGTTGATGAAGCCGCGCTCCGGCGCTTGAGCAGCACAAAAAGGGGACGGCTTTCCAGACGTCTCGTTTTGATTTCGACGGCCGTTGCAAGCTGTCGCTCCGTGGTGGCGCTTCACCTAAATCTCGCTCTCTCGAAGAGCACGCGCTCAATATTTTGTGTTTGAAAATTGAACAAAAGTGTCGACGAGCGGTCAGTGATGAAGTGCATAAAGGATGAATAACTACATGGGGCTTATGGATGAGATATTCACAAATGGGAATGGTATTGAAATTGCTTCCCGAAACGGAGGCAATCGTATGAAAAGAAATCGACAAATTTTGAAGCCACGAAAATTCTCGGGTCTGTCGCTGGGTGATCTGATCCTGGCGGTCAGCTCCTGTACGAGCAGTAACAGAGAGACGGTTGCGACCGTCGCTGATCTTTTCGCCAGCGGTCGGGTGCGTCTGCAAGACAAGGGGCGATTCTTGCGCGTCCGCGTTTGTTGAGCTGAGTCCGCTATTTTTTTTGAGCCGCTCCGGTGATTGGTCGCCGGAGCGACTTTTGTTTTTGCATCGGTCCCCTGCGCACATAGAAAACGGCGTCAAACCATCGCCCTCCAAGACGAAACCGCGGCGTCCACGCCTCATGATACGCTTGGGTTGTGGAGTGCGAGCTGCCGCACCGCTTTCAATTCTTACGAGAAATCCGAAACCTCGGCACCACTGAAAACAAAACGCTTTTCCCTCACGCGTGCCGCTTTATGTTGCGCGGGTGATCGATCGTTATTCCCGGCCAGAGATGAGCAAAGTCTGGCAGGACGAGCGCAAGTTTCAGATTTGGCTGGATATTGAGGTTCTCGCCTGCGAGGCGATGGCGGAACTCGGCCAAATTCCGAAGGAGGACGCTGCGGAAATCCGGAAGCGCGCCCGATTTTCGATTCCCGAAATCCTTGAGATCGAAAAGCGCACCAATCACGATGTGATCGCTTTTCTCGAGAATGTTGCTGGCTCCGTCGGACCGGCAGCGCGCTGGATTCACCAGGGGCTTACGTCGTCAGACATTTTGGATACGACGCTGGCCGTGCAGTTAAACAAGTCGTGCGACATTCTCCTAGCCGATCTGAAATCTCTCCGAACAGTGATCGGGAATCAGGCACGGCGGTTCAAAATGACCCCGATGATCGGGCGCAGCCATGGCGTGCATGCAGAGCCAATCACGTTCGGTTTGAAGCTTGCGCTGATGTATGACGAATTCGGTCGCGCGGCGGAGCGCGTTACGCAAACGCGCGAGCGTATTCGTGTCGGCAAAATAAGCGGCGCGGTTGGCACGCATGCGCATATCGATCCAAAAATTGAGCGAGCGGTGTGTGAGAAACTCGGATTACAGCCGGCGACGCTTTCGACCCAGATCGTGCAACGGGATCGGCACGCCGAATTTCTGACGACGCTCGCCGTGATCGCCTCAAGCATTGACCGTTGGGCGACCGAGTTCCGTCATCTCCAGCGGACTGAAGTGCTCGAAGTAGAAGAATTTTTCGGCGAAGGACAGAAAGGCAGTTCGGCGATGCCGCACAAACGCAATCCCATTACCAGCGAGCGATTAAGCGGCCTGGCACGAGTCATTCGTGGGAACGCAGTGGTTGCGCTGGAGAACGTCGCTCTCTGGCATGAGCGCGATATCAGTCATTCCAGCGCCGAGCGAATTATCCTGCCGGACTCGTGCATCCTCCTTGACTACATGCTGACGAAGTTGCGGGACGTAGTCGAAAAGCTGCAGGGTTATCCTGAACGAATGCAACAAAATCTCGCCCTGACGAAGGGACTGTATTTCAGCCAGTCGATCCTACTCGCTCTCACCAGCGCGGGTGCGGAACGTAAAGCTGCATATGAAGCGGTGCAGCGTGCCGCAATGAGAACATGGAAAGGCGAGGGGACATTTGCCGAAAACGCAAAACGCGAACCAGAGATCACTGCGAGGCTTTCAGCGTCGGAAATCGATCGCCTTTGCTCACTCGACATTCATTTCAAACATGTCGATGCGACATTCAAGGCTCTTGGCTTAGAGTGACCATTCGCCCAGCAAAGTGAAAATCGACACCTTCGTTAATGCTGGCTCGCTCTGCTGCTTACTTTGTCAATGCACGCGAAACGACCAGAAGGAAGCAGAACGCTAGATTGTCGAAAGGGAACGCCAGTGGGCCGAATCGGTAGCCACTGGCGACCCGGGCACAGTCGAACGATCCTTGCGGATGATTTCCTGGGCGTAGATCCGAAGGGGACGCTTTACGACAAGGCGAAAATGATCGCCGACACGCGAAATGCGCCGCAATATTTCGTTTCCAATCGCCTTAATGACGTCAAAGTCAGGTTCTACGGCGACACCGCAATTGCACAAGGTGATGAAGCTTGGGAACGACGCAGTGGTGAGCGTGGACGTTTTGTGTGGACCAATACTTGGATTCAGCGAAATGACGCTGGCAAATCGTAGTGGTCGAGGATCTGATTGCGCCGGAATCTCCTCGGTGACAAACTTTATTCGTATCGCAGTGCTTCGATCGGATCGAGGTTCGCCGCGCGATATGCCGGGTAAAGACCGAAGCCAATCCCGATTGCCGAGCAGACAAGAAGACCGGCAATAGCCCAGCCGTAAGGGAAAATCAGGTCCATTTTGAGCCATGCCGCCAGCAGATCGCCGACGATGATCCCGAGAACAATTCCCAGAATACCACCGGCCTCGGAAATGAAAACAGCCTCGGTCAAGAATTGCCGCAAAATATCGCGGCCGCGGGCACCGATCGATTTGCGAACGCCGATTTCCTTTGTGCGTTCGGTCACGCTGACCAGCATGATGTTCATGATGCCGATTCCAGCCGCGACCAACGCGATGAAACTTACGACGAACGCGCCTACTCGCACATAACCTGCCACGTTAACGAACGCACTCTTAAGCGAGTCGTTGCTGTAAATCTCGAAATCGTTCGGTTGGTCCGGGCGCAAGCCACGCGCGATCCGCATGGCGCCGATAGCACGATCGAACGTACGATTGTAAGTATCTTGCGTGAACGCTTGCGTCGCGATGTTGACGGTGCGTTTCGCTTCGCCGTAATCCTCGAAAAAGCGCGTGATAGGCAGAAGGACGAGGTCGTCCTGGCTCTGGCCAAACGCCGTCCCTTTTTCGGCGAGCACGCCGACGATCGTGTAGGTGTGTCCGCTCACGCGAATGACTTTGCCGATCGGCGTTTCGTGAGGGAACAGTCGTTTCTCGACCACCTTTCCAACTACAATCACGCGCCGCGAAAGCTCGACGTCTTCATCGTTCAAATTGCGGCCATAACCGAGTGTGTGAGCGTTCGCGGTGAGAAAACTTTTATTGGTTCCCACAATGAGAAGGCTCGGCGTAGTCTTTACGCCGTTATAAACCGCCTGGCCTTTCACTTCGTAACCAAAACTTTTGAGGCAGATCTCGCGCGCCTCGCCTTCCATCAATCGGTAATAATGCAGCGCCTGCTTATAGGTGATGTTGTGGCGGTTGCGAAATTTTTCCTGTACGTCGCCACTCGCGCTGACATTGGCCGGATATTTGGCGAACTGAAAGATGTTGGAACCAAGAAAGCTAATGCCATTCTCAATCGAGTACTGCAAGGCGCCGATCGCCGTCATGACTGAGATCACCGAGAACACGCCAATCGTGATGCCGAGCATTGTCAGCGCGGAACGCAATTTGTTCGCGCCGAGTGACGCTGCGGCCATCTTGATTATTTCGCCGAACAACATTGTACTATTCGTATCTAAGCGCTGCTACAGGGTCGAGGCGCGACGCTGTCCAAGCCGGCGCGAATCCCGAGAACAAGCCCGTGAATATTGAAACAATCATGCTTACAAGCACTAGGCCGATCGAGAAATGAATCGGGAAAGAGGGAAAAGCTTTGCCGATGCCGAAGCACATTAGATAAGCAAACGCGAGTCCGATAAATCCGCCGAGGAGACAAAGCGCTGTCGATTCGATCAGGAATTGCAACAAGATCGTTCGCCGCCGCGCGCCGAG
>JBKPGQ010000237.1:0-3594 GCA_046729455.1 Verrucomicrobiota bacterium | reverse complement strand
GCCGGCCCCGATGGATGTTGCCATCGCGTCCGCGCATCGGGCCAAGGCGCGAGCCGAGATAAGTGCGCGTGACATCCAACAGGGGTTCGCCGAATGCAGATCGTCCTGCCTGGTCGCGAATCAACGGCGCGAAGACATCGCCTTTTTTCAAGAACAAACCGCATGCGACACTGACCGCCTCCTGGCCTTTGCCAATGTAAACGCCGCCAGTGATCAGACCGCCCCGATAGAGACTAACGAGTTTTTCCTCCAGCGTTCGAGTTAGCAGCATCCAACGAAACGCTTCGAGGAAGCGCTCGTGCGACGGCGCGGGCTTTGGCTTTTTGGTCTTTGATTGGCGCTGCGCCGTCTGAAGCATCCCCCAATTTTACGCGAGATCGGCCAGGCCGCGCAAAAAAATTTTGTAAGGAGCGCCGGGCACTGTTTTCTGGGGAGCACAGGCTGCTAGCCTGTACTTTCGGCAGCCTGCCGAAAAGATCTCTCGATGTCCGCGTTTTTGCTACCATGTCGTCGGCAAGCTGCCGACGACTGCAGGCAAGCTGCCTGTGCTCCCAAGAAAAAACCTATCGCGTCGCAAGCGCGAGCCGTTGTTGTCTCGGCCTCTGTTCTGCGCTCGCAAACGTTTCGGTGGAGACTTGGTGTGGCGCGGTCAGTTTCATCCCCACGAGCTTGCTCACGCCGCGCTCTTCCATCGTTACACCGTACAGTACGTCGGCCTTGGCGATGGTGCGTTTGTTATGTGTGATGATGATGAACTGACTCTGTTCTATGTACCGGTCCAGCACGCGGATAAACCGGTTGATGTTGCCTTCGTCCATGGCCGCATCCACTTCATCGAGGATGCAGAACGGACTCGGCCGCACCATGTAAATGGCAAAGAGCAACGCAACCGTGACCATCGAGCGCTCGCCCCCGCTTAGCAGGGAAACGCTTTGTAACTGTTTTCCGGGCGGCTTTGCGCTGATTTCGATTCCGCAGTTGAGCGGATCGTTTTCGTCAAGGAGAGACAGGTCTGCGCGTCCGCCGCCGAAGAGCTCTTCGAACATTTCACGGAAGTTGATCCGTACCTGGGCAAAGGTCTCGCTAAACAACTTCCTGGTGGTCGAGTTGATCTGCGCAATCACGTCGAGCAATTCGCGACGCGAATTGGTAAGGTCATTGTTTTGCGCTTCGAGAAATTTGTATCGCTCTTCCAGCTCCTCGTACTCATGAACCGCATCCAGGTTAACCGGGCCCATGTTATCGAGCTGCGTTCGAAGGTCGCCAATCAACCTCTCGACATCTGGAGGGGCGAGCTCCGGCGAGCCCGGCGTCGCAGGAGCTCCGCCCTCCACTTTGTCATTACGCTTCAGCTGCGCTCGCAGAGTTTTTTCAAACGCAGCCTGGTCTGGGCTAAATTCGCGCAAATTGATTTGATACCTGCGTGAAACGCGTTCGGTGAGATTATCGGTCCTCAACTGGAGCTCTGCCTGGCGCACTTGTTCTTTGGAACGCGAGTCGCGCAGATCATTCAACGAGTTTCGAATTGTGCGCAGATTCGACTCCGCTTCGTTCATTATTGTCGAGCGTTCCTTGCGCTCTTGGGTGAGCGCGGCAAGCGCTTCCTCAAGATCCGCACGTTGCCCGGTTTGTTTCTCGATGGCGGATTCGGCCGTCCGCGATTCTTCCGCCTGCGTGGTGAGCCGCTTCTCGAAGTTGGCGATCTCAGCCTGGCGCGCCGCGATTGCTTCTGCAAGTTCCGTGTCACGGGCGCTCATCGGCTGGCGCTGTGCGATAAGATGTTCGTAACGCTGTCGATCAGTGGCGACGGTGAGACGCAATTCGGTCAGCTGCTCCATTGCCTCGTTTTCGCGCTTCGCGAAATCATCTTGCGCGGCCTGCATTACTGCTTGCTCGCCTTGGTTCGCTTCCAAAGTCGCCTGTTCCCCGGCCAATTCGTCTTCCAGTTTTGCAATGCGTTCGTCTGCAGCTTGGATTTGTCGGGTTAGCGTAGTTTGCTCAGAGCGAATCTGGGTCTGCTTTTGTTCGCCTTCTTGCAGTTCTCGCGTGAGAAAAAGAATTCGATCGTCGCAATCAGACTTTTCGCATTCCGCGGTTTCGTAATCCCGACGAGCTTCTTCCAACTCGCTGCTCGCTTTTTCCAGTGCCGCTCCGGCGTCGTTGCACCTTTTAAGCAGAGCGTCGCGTTGCTTACGGATCTCGGAACATTCCCGCTCCAGGGTCGACATTCGCGCTTTGCGTTCGAGCAAGGAATCTGCCGATGTTTCCCGACTCCCACCAAACACAACTCCCTCGACTGAAATCAATTCGCCACCTAGCGTTGCAGCTGCGATTTCGCTGTGCTGTCGCTTGGCAGCCAGGGCGTCGTCGAGATGCTCAAAGATTGCAATATTGTGAAGCAATTGTGCGACGAGCGATGCGAGCAGCTCCGGTGCTTTCACTTTGTCAATCGCCCACCCGAGCGATTTCTCAGGAACCCGTTTTACTCGCGCTTTTGTTGTGCCATTGCCGAGTTGCGGAATAATCAGCGCCGCCTGGCCAAGTTTCTTCTCTTTCAGAGCCGCAATAATTTCGGACGCCAATTGCGCATCTTTTAGCACAATAGCCTGCAAATTCCGGCCCAGCGCAGCTTCAATCGCCGGAATGAAATTCTTCTCCACTTCGAGATTAGCAACCAGAGCGCCGGCCAACGCAGGTTTGATTCGCGACTGATCATGCAGGCCCTTGAGCACGGCTTGCGAGCCTTGCCCAAGACCTTCGCCTTCTTCGTTAAGCTGACGCAGAATTTCAAGACGCGATTCTTTTTCTGCCTGCCCGCGCTCGATGGTGGCGAGCTCTTTTTCCGTGCTTGCGACAACCTGTTGGTGCTGTCGCACCTTCTCATCGCCAGACTGAACAACGGCTCGACAATGATCGAGTTTGTCTCGCAGGTTCTCGGCCGTCGCACGCGCAGCGGTGATCTCGTCCTGGATTCGGGTGCGGGCGGTCTCTATGTTGGAAATCGCGGTATCTAAACCGCGCCGATTTTCCTCTGTCGTTTCACGCCGAATTTTAAGTTCGGAAATCTCCTCCTCCAGGTCCGCGATTCGGCTCTCGATTTCTGACGCCGCGTTTTGCAGCGTCTCGAGTTTCGATTCATGCGCGCGTCGCTCCGTGCGAAGGTCCGAGAGTCGGCTGGTAAGTTTACTTAGCTCCGCTTCCTTGGTCTGCAGAGCCTCGCTGGTTTTTTCAATCAGCGCGTTCGCCTCTTGAATTTGTTTACCTTGCTGCGCGCGTTTGGTTTCGGCAGCGGCAATATCGGTTCGAGAACGTTCAATCAGTTCGTTGAATTCTTCGGCCCGCTGCTGATTGAATTGGATTCGATTTCGATGCGCGTTGATTTCGCTCTCAAGACGCTGGAGTTCACTGCGGGCGCCCGCAAGTTGGGCATCGATTTCTTCTAACCCGCGACGCTGCTCGGCCAAGTTGTTTTCTCCTAGGTCGATTTTGGCGCGAGTGGAGTCTTCTGATTCTCCAAGGCGCGCGATCTCAGCCTGGCAATGGGCGAGGTCCGCTTCAAGTAGCTCGAGTTGCTTGCGAGAATGATGGGTATCA
>JBKPGQ010000236.1:0-2067 GCA_046729455.1 Verrucomicrobiota bacterium | reverse complement strand
AGTCGATCGAGAAGCGGCACCAGAATTTCGAAACCTTTTTCGTGAACGACGCGAGTCACCATGCCGAAGACCGGACCCCGCGGGCCGGGTGCAAGTTTCATCTCCTTTAGCAATGCGTCACGGCAGGCCTGTTTTCCGCGAAGCTTTTTCTCATCGTAGCGTGCCGGTAGCAAACCATCCGACGCTGGACTCCAAAGCTTGTAATCTGCGCCATCTAAAATGGCGCTTAGACGATGCGCATTTTCGCCCAATACCCCATCGAGACCGCAGCCGCCGGATGGCGTCAGGATTTCGCGCCGATAATGTTCGCTTACGGTTGTGATCCTATCGGCATACAAAATTCCGCCTTTGAGAAAATTCAGCCGTCCGAAGAACTCGACTCCATGCAGGGTGAAAAACCGCTCCGGCAGATTTGTAAGCCCGAAATCGAGTCCCCAAAAACTGCCCTGGTCAGCCACATGATGGATGGTCAACACGGTCTTGAACGGCAGCCCTTGTGCACGCACAAACACCGGCACCAGCGCGGCAGCCCAGTCGTGCACGTGCAGGATCTGCAGTTGCGGTGTCAGTCGGCGAGACAGCTCCAGCGCTGCCTTGCAAAAAAAGATAAATCGCGAGCCGTTATCCTCATACGGCTTGGCCCGTTCGCCGTAAATTCCGTCGCGATCGAAAAATTCATCGCAGCGAACCAGATATAACTGCACACCGCTGGCACTTCGCCCCTCGAGATATCGGGCAGGGTAAACTTTGTCGCCCACCTGCATATCGACAGCGATACCCGTGTTCTTTGTCTTGAATGCGCGGTTATCTCGAATTTCGCGGTAGAAAGGAAGAACTACACAAACCTCATGTCCTCGGGAACGCAGTGCAGCAGGCAGCGCATCCATGACATCGATCAGCGCCCCCGTTCGCTGCAGCGGCGGCCCTTCGGCGCTAATCATTAGAATTCTCATTCGATGCTAGTTCGCGCCCGGCGCGTATTCTCGTTTCACCCATTCGAGCGCCTCCTCCCGAGTGCGCAACCTTCCCTCGAGCTGTCGTGTCTCAACCGCTTCGAGGATCTCGCTGAACTTGGGACCCGGCTTAAGACCGAGGGCGATTAGATCGTCTCCTCGCACGAGTGGCGGCGGAATGATCGGTTCGTTAGCGAATTCCTCACGCTTACGGAGAAGAAATTCGTAATTGTCGAGCATTCGATGGCTGCCCTGGCAATCGATCCGGTGCAGCTCAAGCTCATCGTCGAAGGTCGGCCGAGCCATGAAACGCTTTAATCTTGCCACTCGCATCTTCGGCGCGTCCTTGAAAACCATATGCTGACGCACCATTTCGACCGTCGCCTCGATTTCCGCACCTGAAAATCGCAAACGCCGCATGATTTCCTCAGTCATCTCGGCGCCCAAACGATCATGCCCGCTAAAGCGAATTCGCCCCGTTTCATCAACCGTTGCGGTACGCGGTTTGGCCACATCGTGGAACAACACGGCGAAAACGAGCGGCACAGAAACTTTCGTTGGCAGAAAGTCGAGCATTAGTCGCGTGTGCTTGAAGACGTCACCTTCGGGATGAAATTGCTCCGGTTGTTCGCACCCTTTCATCGCCTCGAGCTCAGGAAAAATAGTACGCATTAGTCCGCTTGCATCGAGCAAGTCCCAGCCCCGGCCGCGCTTCGGTGACAGAAAAATCCGCATAAGTTCATCACGAATTCGTTCCGCGCTGATCTCATGGATTGAGGCAGCATTGGCTATCAGAGCGTCCCAGGTTTTTGCATCGATCTCGTAATCGAGGACCGTCGCAAATCGCACGGCACGCAGCATTCGCAACCGATCCTCAGCGAAACGCTGCGCGGGGTCGCCAATAGCGCGCACTAATTTCGTAGCGATATCTGCGCGGCCACCGACGAAATCAATTACTTCCTCCGCAACCGGATCGTAAAACATTCCATTGATCGTGAAATCCCGGCGCCGGGCATCCTCTTCGGGCGATGAAAAATGGACGGCGGTCGGATGCCTTCCGTCGATGTAAGCCTCATCGGACCGAAACGTCGCCACCTCAAATTGGAAATCGTTT
>JBKPGQ010000235.1:0-2528 GCA_046729455.1 Verrucomicrobiota bacterium | reverse complement strand
CCGATTGCGCGAGTTGACACTTGCCAACGTGGTGATGCCTTGCGTGCGGCCCGGGTAGCCGATCGAGACCACATCATAGGTCCAATCCGCGGCAAGCTTCTTCACTTCCGACACCATGCGCCTGGGGGTGAGCTTCGGTCCGGATCGAAACGACCGACTTTGTGGTTGTCCGCTAGCAAGGATCTTTACCGAAGTGCCACCGACGTCGATGACCAGGACGCCCTTGACCCGGCGCCGACCTCCAGCCGCGACCTTCATCGCTTGCTAACCTGCCGGACGGCGAGCGGATTTTCCCGAGTCAACTCGACTTCTTCCGTTTCATGGCGGATCACAAGGCGTTCACCTTCACGCAGCGCGTACTCCACCTTCTCCAGACCGATTTCCACTTCCAGCAGCTGGCCGCGGTAGGTTACGGGAAATCGAAGGACGGCGTTGTCCTCGGGCGCACGACGCGGCCAGAATGACAACGTGCCGTCATGGTCCCGCATGCCTCCGAAACCATAGGTAAGCATCATCCAGGTGCCCCCCATGGAGGCGATATGACAGCCGTCCTTCACGTTACCCCCCACGTCCGCCAAGTCCATGAGCAGTGCCGCCATCCCGTAACGAATCGCTTTATCAATGTCGCCGATCTGTGCGGCGATGATCGCCTCGACGCATGACGACAACGATGAGTCGCCCGTCGTCAACGGGTCGTAGAAATCAAAGTTGCGCTTCTTCGTCTCTGGAGAAAAAACGTCACCCAACAAGAACATGGCCAAGATGACGTCCGCCTGCTTGATCACTTGCTTCCGGTAAATATTCAGAGGATGGTAAAACAGCAGCAGCGGATAATGGTCGGCCGGTGTGTTCCGGAAATCCCATGGCTCCTTGTCCAGAAAGTTGTCATCCTCCGGAATAATCTTCAGCTTTTCATCATACGGCACATACATGTTCTCCGCCGCGTGGATCCATGCCCTCGCCTCGGAGGGCTCGAGCGCCGTTTTTTGTACAAGCGCGTTGTATGCATCCGGTTCTGTCGCCCGCAGGGATTCGACAACCTCGGTTGCGTACCGCAGGTTTTCACGGGCCATCAAATTCGTATATGCGTTGTTGTTCACGACGGCGTTGTATTCATTGGGGCCGGTGACACCGTTGATGCAGAACGTCCCCCCTTTTGCATCCGAGTAGAACCCCAGATCCAGCCACAGGCGCGCCGTTTCCACGAGCATCTCGGCGCCGAAGTTTCGCAGGAACGCTTCGTCGCCCGTCGCCTGCACATATTTGCGCAGCGCGTACATGATGTCCGCATTGATATGGTACTGCGCAGTGCCGGCGGCGTAGTAAGCCGACGCTTCTTCCCCGCCGATGGTGCGCCACGGGAACATGGCTCCTCGATGGCCTAATTCCTTGGCGCGTGCTCGTGCCTGAGGCAGCATCTTGTAGCGGAAAGCCAGGAGATTCCTGGCGATCCGGGGGGACGTGTAGATCAGAAACGGCACCAGGTAGATCTCGGTGTCCCACATGTAATGCCCCTCGTAGGCCTGTCCGGTGAGGCCTTTCGCCGGCACACCCGTGTCTTCCGCGCGCGCCGAGGCCTGCAGGATGTGAAAAAGATTGAAGCGGATCGCTTGTCGGATTTCCACGGTGCTACGCTTGACTCGGTCTTCCCTGATATCCTTGATCCGAACATCGCTCCGACCCCAAAACTCGTCCATGTACTGCTCTTGAGAGGCGAGCAGCTGTTGGAATCCCTGGGTCACTACGCGATCCAATGTCCATTCAGCACGGCCGCAGAGGTCTTCGGCGGAAGCCGTCTGCGAGGTGTGATAGACGATGTATTTGGTGAGCTCGATTGGCCGGCCGGGCTGCGCGTCGATTGTGAACGCGACTTGGCCGAAGTCAGTGGTGTGGGCAACCTTGTAGGAGTGCGGGCAAGAGCTCTCCAGCGCATTATCAGTCGCACATGTCAGCGTGAAGCGGCTCTTTTGGGTCGCATGGCACAGCACGATGCGCCGGTCTTTGGAGTAGCTCGCTCGCGGATGGAGTACTCGGCCCTGAAAGCCTCTCGCCAGCCGGGGATCGTCCCCGCTGTCGCCGGCGCTAGTTTCATTGGCCGCCATCTCCGAAGAGATCACGACGAAGGCTTGCGCATTGAGAAGTGTCACACAATAGGAGATGGCGGCCACGTGCCTGTTGGCGAAAGAGAGCAAGCGCCGAGATGTGATCGACACCTGTTTGCCGGCAAGAGTCTCCCAGAGGATCTCCCGGTCGAGCGTCCCGGACTTCATGTTGAGCCGCCGGTCGTATTTTAGGAGATGCGCATTGGGCAACCAGAACGGCTCGTCATCCACGAAGAGCTTGATGATCTTGCTGTCGGTCACGTTGCAGATCGTCTGACCAGTTTTGGCGAAGCCATAAGCTTCTTCGCCGTAGACGATCGGCCGCGTTTCATAGAACCCATTGATGAAAGTGCCATTCTCGGCGTTGGGGCCGCCTTCTTCCGGGCACCCGCGCATGCCGAGATATCCGTTGCCGAGCGCCGACAT
>JBKPGQ010000234.1:0-3108 GCA_046729455.1 Verrucomicrobiota bacterium | reverse complement strand
TGGGCGTGGCGTCGCTTCTTCACTGGTTCAAGCTGGACCCAAAAATTGCGGCAGGACCGATTACGCTTGCGCTGGCGGATTTTTTTGCGCTGTTGATTTATTTCACCAGCGCGTGGGTGGTTTTGCGATGAGCAGCATGACGCAGGCAATCTTGTCTGCGAGTGTTACTTGGCAGACAGGATTGTCTGCCTCACGTACGTCCTCATGTTCGTTTCCGTCATTATCCCAGCGCTTGATGAGGAGGAACCAATCGCCGCCGTCGTGCATGAATGTCTCGCGACAGGTTTGCCTAACGAGGTGATCGTCGTTGATAACGGCAGTACGGATCGAACTGCCGAGCGCGCACATGAAGCAGGCGCGCGCGTGGTAACCGCGCCGCGCGGATACGGACGCGCTTGCGCCGCTGGCGTTCGTGCGCTTTCGCCCGAATGCGACATTGTGGTTTTTCTCGATGGCGACGGCAGCGATGCGCCCGCGTTCATGAATCAGCTTGTCGAACCCGTAGCACGCGGGACGCACGATTTCGTGATCGGCTCGCGCACGCGTGGACAACGCGAACCCGGCAGCATGAATCTCCAGCAAATCGTTGCCGGTCGACTCGCCGGATTGATTTTGCGACTGCTTTACCGGGTACGTTACACGGACATGTCCCCATTTCGTGCCATTCGTCGTGATGCGCTCGAGCGGCTCGACATGCGCGAGCAGACCTACGGCTGGAATCTCGAGATGCAGATGAAAGCTGCGCGCAACGGGCTGCGTGTTCTCGAAATCCCCGTAAACCATCGTCGACGTACCGGCGGGGAATCCAAAGTGTCAGGCACGTTCTGTGGCACGTTTGTCGCCGGTTCTCGCATTGTTGCGACATTGGTGCGCGTCGCCCTCGGATAGTCGATTCGTCTAGAACTTCCCGAGTTTTCGTGTAGCGTCGCCCAATGCTTTCGATGCTTGATCTGGAGAGATTTCGCACCACGCCACTCACCCGCGAGCCATTTGATTTTCTAATCGTTCCAGAGTTTGTAAGAGTTGAGGCGCGTGCTGCAATCGATAAGGATTACCCCGAGGTCGGCCGGGCGGGTAGTTTTCCTCTTCGCGAAGTGACTTATGGCGCGGCGTTCACGAAGCTGATCGAGGAGATGCGCAGCGAAGAGTTCCGCAAAGCGTTTGAGGAAAAGTTTAACATCGATCTGACCAATCGCCCGGACATGATCACCGTGCGCGGACGTTGCAGCGAGAAGGATGGCAAGATCCACACCGATTCTGAAACAAAGATCATCACTATCCTCGTTTATATGAATTCGGCTTGGGAATCGTCCGGCGGCCAGCTTCGATTATTGCGATCCGGGACAAATCTGGATGACGTCATTCTTGAAGTGCCGCCAACCGAAGGCACGCTGCTGGCGTTTCGCCGCAGCCATAACTCATGGCACGGTCACAAACCGTTTTCCGGCCCGCGGCGCGTCATTCAATTCAACTGGGTCACAAGCGAGGCAGTAGTAAGGCGCGAGCAAAACCGGCATCGGGTTTCTGCGTGGATGAAAAAACTGCGCGGCGCGCTGTCAGGTGAAAAACAGGCAGCCTAAACTGCTGGCTGGAGTAGTGCGGGTAAAGAGAAGGAAACGCCGAACGCCCAACGTCCAACACCGAACGCTCAACTATCTGAATTTGACGTTGGGCGTTGAGCGTTGAGCGTTGGACGTTAAACCCTCTCTGCGAGATAGCACTTGAACGGCCAAATCGAAAATGTACGAACAAAAACCGCCGACGCGTCGGAACTGCAATCGGCAGAGTTCTCGCGGATTTTGCTGATCAAGCCCTCGGCGCTGGGCGATGTTGTGCACACGATCCCGGTGCTGGTGAAGCTCCGCGCGCGTTATCCGCGTGCGCGGATTGACTGGCTGATCACGCCTGAGAACGCGGAAATCGTGCGCTATCATCCGGCGCTTTCGAATGTCGTGCTTTTTGCGAGGCGCGATTTCTCGAAAAGAGGTCGCAGGTGGCGCGCGATGCTGGAATTTCTTGATCTGCTCAAACAAATTCGCCGGGCGAAGTACGATCTGGTGATCGACATGCATGGCCAGATGCGTTCGGCTTTTTTCGCGCTCATCAGCGGCGCGCGCGTGCGCATCGGGTTTGATCGACCGATCAAACGGACGCTTACAATTTCCGCCGAGCACGATCTCAAAAATGTACCCAGCCATGGCTGGCGCGGCGCGCGCGAGGGTTCTTGGATCGCATACACGCATCGCATCCCTATTCCGACGCTCGATGTGCATGCAATTGATCGTTACTTGTGGGTCGGAAAACTGCTTGGATTCGACGACAATCCGCCGGATTTAACAATTCATCTTTCTTCGGAAACCGTACGTAACGTTGAGCGATTGCTGAAAGAGAAAGGTGTGGATGCGTCCCAGCCAGTGGTTGTTCTGGTGCCTGGAACCATTTGGGAGACGAAGCATTGGACGATTGAAGGGTTCGCAGGCGTCGCCCGGCATTTTCTCCGCGATGGATTTGCCGTCGCTTTGGCGGGGACGAAACGCGACCAGTCGCGATGCCGGCAAATCGCCGCCGCGGCGCCAGGTGCGTGCGATCTGTCTGGAAAGACAACGCCCGCGGATTTGGCCGCGCTTATTCGACGTGCTGAGGTGGCCGTAACCAACGATTCCGGCTCCATGCACGTTGCCGCGTCGCTCGGCAGACCGATGGTCAGCGTCTTCGGCCCGACCAACCCAGTTCACATCGGCCCGTACGAGCGACCAGAATCGGTCGTGCGTGTGGATTTACCGTGTTCGCCATGCAATTACCGTCGCTTGAGCCAATGCCCGTTTGGCCACGCCTGCATGAAGCAAGCTACTTCCGCGATGGTAGTGGAGCGCGTACAGAAAATTCTTTCGACTGCAAAAACCGGGACTGAATCGGCGACTGTAGCGTATCCCTCTCCATAGCGCCCTGTTGGGCGAGGCGAGCACATCGGCTGAGGACAGCAGACATTACAGCCGCCGAAAGCCTTCAGGGTTGTGAAAGCACGCGCGTAATTTGATTTCCTTGTGGCGCGCAATCCATAAGATCGATAACTGCTGTGAGTAGAACGAAGGCAATTTTCGCTGGGCT
>JBKPGQ010000233.1:0-4569 GCA_046729455.1 Verrucomicrobiota bacterium | reverse complement strand
GCCTTTCCGCCGCAGGTTCGCAGCCGCGCCGCGACCGATTATCCCGAGCCCGATTACACCGATGTTTTTGCGCGTTGCATGCGACATAGGCTTCCGCGTTCCATTAATGCGGCAACTCACAATCAAACTGCCGGGAAAACTGAGGTGAGGCAATGCAGAAATTTAGCAGGCCCACGTAACTTGTTATTCAGTACATCGTTAAATCGGGCCCGATTCAACGGTTCAACGATCTAACGTTTCAACGTTTTAGCGCGGATTCAGACAAGTAATACAAAGCGACTGACCCAACGATCTGGAGACTCTTCGGGCTAATTTTATCAATTGTGTCGCCGGCGGTGTGCCACCACGGATAATCAAAATCAATCACGTCAATTGTCGGAATGCCGATCCCGTTCAGCGGTGAGTGGTCGTCGATCATCTCGCGATCAAGGTAGGTGAAATAACTTCGCAGCTTTAGCGCTTCTGCTGCCGCAAAGATGTCTCGCGCTATTTCGGGAGGCGAATCTGCAGGAAGCGTGACGTCGAGAGAACGATCGCCAACCATGTCAAACAAGATCCCGCCGCGGAATTGTTTGGCGCTGCTGCCTTGGAGTTGTCTGGCAAAATATCGGCTTCCGTACAATCCATCCGTCTCCGAAAAATGGTCGTATGCTTCTTCTCCGTCGAAAAACACGAGCTCAATCTTCGCAGCCAAATTTGGATGCTGCCCGATTACCCGTGCTAATTCCAGGAGCAGGCCGGTGCTCGAGCCGCCGTCGTTAGCTCCCACGAACTTTATGGCATCAAACGACTTCGTGTCGTAATGCGAGCACAACAAGAACAAGGGCGCCGCGTTCCCCTGGCCGCGAAATTGGGCAATCAAATTGACGAACTGGACTTTGCCTCGCGGGGTGTCGTCGGTGAACGCCTGTCGTGTTACCTGCCAGCTCGAATGGCGGAGTTGGTCCTCGATGTATTGCCTGGATTTTTCAAGCGCTTCGGATCCAGACGGGCGCGGCCCGAAGTCGACCAATCGTTGAACATGCGCGAGAGCTTTCTCACCGGAAAATTCTTCCCAGATTTTTGTTTGCGTTCCGGGGGACGTTTCTGGACAAATCATCGAGGCGAGAGCAAACAGGAGTAACGGAGTAGTGGAGTAAGGGAGTGATGAATTCATTCAAGCAATACTCCATCACTCCGACGCTCCACTGCTCCATTATTCCGATGGCAGGCCCAGAGCAGTCACAATCCGCTGAAGATCGTCGTTGCCGTAGTATTCGATTTCAATCCGGCCTCGTTTGTCTCCATGATGGATGGTGACATGCGTGGCGAGATGTTCTTGCAAGCGGTTCTGCAAATCTTCCACTGCGGTTGGCATAATGCTCGGCTCACTCCCGGCTCGTCGGGACCTTCGACGTGAACGGCCGACTCCGATCAAGCGAGCGACCAGCCGTTCTGTGCCACGCACGGTGGCATTGCGGCGCAACACGGTTTCAGCAGCCAGGAGCTGTTCCTCAGACGCTTTCAACGCCAACAGCACCTTTGCGTGACCCACGGAAAGCAAATCCTGAGCGAGCCAGACTTGCACCTGTGGATGCAGATCCAAAAGCCGCAGCGCGTTGGCTACTGCGGCGCGGCTACGCCCTACCTTGAGCGCGATGTCTTCCTGCCGCATTCCAAATTCGTTCGCTAACCTGGCGTAGCCCTGGGCCTCCTCGATTGGGTTTAGATCGGCGCGTTGCAGGTTTTCGATCAACGATAATTCGAGAACTTCCAGGTCATTTGCGCTTCGAATTATGGCCGGCACATCGGTAAGACCGATTTCCTGTGCCGCGCGCCATCGGCGTTCGCCCGCGATCAACTCAAATCGAGCACCCGCTCCGCCACCGGACGGGCTTGCCGTGGCGACCTCGCGGACAATCAGCGGTTGAATGATGCCGTGTTGTCGAATCGAATTGATCAGTTCCTGCAGGGCTTCGCGGGCGAAATCTTTGCGCGGCTGCAGCGCACTGGGGACGATAGTGGCCAAATTGATCTGATGCACTCGCTCGCCCGACTCGCCAGTGTCTGGGCGCGTCGCCACCGACGGAGTGCCAATCAATGCGCCAAGCCCCTTGCCGAGACCAGACCGTGCCATGCGGCTGAGGCTACGAGAACTGTTCCATCAACGCAAACAGCAATCCGCGATCGCGTGCTCGAGCAGTCAGCTTGGCTGACGGGCAGCGGCGAATTGCCGCGGCGCAGGCTAACAGCCCCGCTCGCAAGTCAGGCTAATGGCCTGACATCCCATTCTCCGCTCCTTTTCCAAAACAGTTCTAAAAAAATGTATTGACACCGAAAACCGAAATTTGGTATCACGCGCCCCTGGCTCCGAAACAGACGAAGGATTTTACCCGGTAGGTTCTTTGTCTGTCAGGATCCTGATAACCACAAAAAACAAACGAAACACCGGGAGAGAAAGAACACACAAAAATCCATGTATCCACTCAATCAACTCAAAACGTTAGTTTCATGCGGACGAGATCCGGCTCGCTCGCTGCCGTTACGGCGCGGGTTCCTTCTCATCTCGCTAATTTTGGTGTGCTTTGCGTTTTCGCCGAAAATGCAAGCGGCTCCGCGTCCAGAGACACCAGATCCGGGGAGTGTAGGCGGCACGTTAAACACGGCGGACGGGGTGAACGCTCTTCGGTTTGCCACGGGCGTTGCAAACAGCGCATTTGGCGCCTTTTCGCAGTTTAGTAACACCACCGCCAGCTTCAACACCGCTGTCGGCGCTGGATCGCTGGACCTCAACAACGCGGATTCAAATACGGCCGTTGGCGTTGCAGCGCTCTTGCTGAACACCTCCGGCACCGGAGTAGACACCGGCACACAAAACACGGCCGTTGGGACAGCCGCGATGCTCAATAATACCGGCGGCGCCAACGAAGATGAAGGAAGCTTCAACGATGCTGTAGGTGCCTTTGCCCTGACTAGTAACACCACCGGATTCAGCAACAATGCCCTTGGCAATAGCGCGCTGCTTAACAATAACACCGGCGCCGCAAACACCGCTGTCGGTGATCTCACCCTGATAAGCGGCTCAGGCGACGATTTTAGCCTCAACACGGCAGCCGGCGCTTTTGCGCTGTTCGCAAGTACAGCCGGCAATTCAAACAACGCTGTTGGTGCCAACGCGCTTACTAACGATGACAGTGTAGGGTTCAACAATGCCCTGGGCACTTTCGCGCTCGCTGACAACGTGAGCGGCGACTCAAACACAGCCGTCGGTGACGCAGCAGGCCTTGGCAACACATCGGGTTTTGGCAACATCTACATCGGTGCAATGAGTGTAGATGTTCCCGATGATGAGAGTTTGACGATTCGCATCGGTGACGCACCCGGTGGTGTGAACGCTCCAACAGCCTGCTTTATCGGCGGCATCGCAGGAGTACCAGTCACCGGCGACCCCGTTCTCGTAGATGCAGCAACAGGTCAGCTTGGCATTGCTGGTCCGGCGTCGCCTCTTTCGGCAAACAAGTTGCTAAAACAGCAACAGCTCGTGCAGGAGTTGAAGGCCACAACGGAAAGACAAGCGGCAGTGATCGCTTTGCAGGAAGGGCAAATTAAGGCCCTGACCGCAGGGCTCAAGCAGCAAGCCGACCAAATTCAGAAAGTGAGCGCGCAGCTTGAAATGATCAGGCCGACGCCTCGAGTGGTGGAGAATCGATAAGAGTAATTACCGGACGTTTCTAAAGACGTTTTAAACAGCCGCCGCGCGAAATCGCGGCGGCTGTTTTGTTTTAACTGTAGCCGCCTCTCTGTGAGAGGCACGACCAACGCGCGCCCGGCAAGCGATGCGCTTGCCCTACAATGCGGCGTTCATACTCTTCCGTTAGGAAACGATAACAACCAAGGAATCACCAGCGAATGAGACAGCGTAGCGCTGAGATCTTTACCCTCGGGCATTCTCCAGATCCGGACGACGCATTCATGTTTTATGCGATGGCCGAGAATAAGATCGATCTGCGCGGGTACCGGTTCGAGCATCGACTGGAAGATATTCAAACGTTGAACGAACGGGCGCTTCGAGGCGAGCTGCACATTTCAGCGATTTCGATCCACGCCTATGCGCACGTCGCAACTAAATACGCGCTGTTGTCCTGCGGGGCGAGCATGGGGGACGGGTATGGGCCAATTGTTATTAGTAAACGCCCAACGATTAACGCCCAACGCCAAACGCCCAATGCCGATTCAATGAACGACTCCGCCGCACTAGAATTCTTAGCGGACAAGAAAACTGCTGTGCCCGGCACGATGACCAGCGCGTTTCTCGCGTTACAACTTTTTCTTGGGGAGTTCGATTACATCGTTGTGCCGTTCGATCAAATTTTCGACGCGGTGCGCACCGGGCGAGCGGACGTTGGTTTGATCATTCACGAGGGACAACTCACCTATGGAAAATCAGGGTTCGAGAAAATTGTCGATCTTGGCAAATGGTGGAAAGAACAAACTGGGTTGCCACTGCCCCTTGGCGGCAATGTCGTACGCAAGGATATCCCGCCAGCGGTCCGTCGTGATCTCAGCGAAATTATTCGCGAAAGCATCGAC
>JBKPGQ010000232.1:0-1554 GCA_046729455.1 Verrucomicrobiota bacterium | reverse complement strand
TCTCGACTCCGCTCGACATGACGAAGGCATGTTTGGCGCTACATATTGCCATGTGGGAAAAGAATCCCGGCCGCGCTCCATCATTCACCTCGACATGGACTGCTTCTATGCCGCGATCGAGGTTCGCGACCGCCCTTCATTGCGCGGTAAGCCTGTGGCTGTGGGGGGCGCGCGCGATCGGCGTGGCGTGTTGACCACGTGCAATTATGAGGCGCGCAAATTTGGAGTGCGTTCGGCAATGCCGACGTTTATGGCACTGCAACGTTGTCCTGATTTGATCGTGCTGCCGACGCGGTTCGATGTTTATCGGCGCGAAGCCGCAGCCATTCGCGGCATCCTGTATCGGTTCACGTCCCTGATCGAACCATTGTCGCTCGACGAAGCTTATCTCGATGTTAGCGCCCATCCCGGTGAACCAGCCTCGCTCGCACAGGTGATCCGCCGAACAATCTTTCAGGAAACCAAGCTGACGTCCTCCGCTGGAATTGGTCCCAATAAATTGGTCGCGAAGATCGCCAGCGAAATGAACAAACCGAACGGCCAATTTGAAGTGAAACCGGAAGAAGTGTCCCGTTTTGTGCAAGATCTGCCCGTTCGCAAAATCTGGGGAATCGGCGAGAAGACTGAGCGAAAACTGGAAGAACTCGGCGTAAAAACCTGCGGCGAGTTGCAGCGCTTCTCGCGTCCGGAGCTTGTCGATCTTTTCGGGAAATTCGGTCTTGATCTTTACGATCTCTGCCGCGGCATCGACGATCGGCCCGTCGAACCGGACCGTCCGCGCAAATCGCTAAGCACTGAGGAAACTTTCGCTATGGATCTGACGACGCTCGAGCAGTGTGAAGAAAAGCTCGAGGAACTCTTCCAGGATTTGATGGCTGATCTTGCGCAAAAAGAATCGACCCGCGATATCACAAAAATATTCGTGAAATTGAAATTCAATGATTTCACGCGGACCACGGCCGAGCGCGCCGGCCTTGCGCCTGCGTTACCGGATTTCCGTTCTCTTCTGGACGAAGCGTTTGCTCGCACCATGAAGCCGGTGCGACTGATCGGCGTCGGTGTTCGATTCGCCGAAGCAGCGCCTGAAAACGCCCAGCTGGACTTGCTGTAGTGGCGGCTGTGTGAGCGGCAAGGCCATCTCTGTTTGCTCGCGACGACAGGGGTTCTGCAGTTTCTAAATCGCTTCGCGCGTGTGATATTCAAGTGGTCGAAATGACGTCCGCCCAAGAAAGGAAAATCAGGCAAACCGGCTGTGATGTTCGCTTTGATAACCTGACGCGACAGCTCTACGCGACTGACGCATCGATCTATCAGATCGAGCCGACCGGCGTGGCGTTTCCGAAAAACGCCCAGCAGGCAAGCGCAATTATTCGCGCAGCCGCTGACGCCGGCGTTTCAGTCACTCCGCGTGGCGCCGGCACGAGTCTGGTAGGGAACGCGATTGGCGAAGGCTTGATTGTCGAGTTCTCACGGTACAACCGCCAGATAACTGACCTTGACCTCGAAAAACGCAGCGTGCGTGTTGGGGCAGGCGTTGTTCTCGATCAGCTCAAC
>JBKPGQ010000231.1:0-6740 GCA_046729455.1 Verrucomicrobiota bacterium | reverse complement strand
CGATTGAAAGAAGCGTCTGACACCCGGTTGAGATACGGCAGCGCTAAATCGTGTTCGCTAAGTCCAATCGCCTCCAGAATAGAGCTGACTTCTGGACTCGTGAGCGAAGCGTCGCTTAGCATGCTTGTGTAAACTGCCGGTCGTAGAGGTCCGGCTCTGCGTAGAGCCTCACGCCACGCTGTCACGGCCAACATCGGACGGTACGGCAGCCAGGCGTTTCCTTCGGCCAGCGGAACTTCATAAGCGATTGGCTCCAGAAAGCGGGCCCGGCGGAAGTCATCGACCGCGTTTGTCGTCTGTTTGAGTTCGACCTCCGCAATAGCACGCGTAAGGTAAAGTTGCCAATCAAGCGGCGCCCATCGAAGCGCGCGAGTCGTCAGTGCGGCGGTTTCACTAAAATTGAGTTCGGTGTTAGCTAGCGTCGATAATTTTTTCGCGCTGAAAACACCGACTGAGCCGGGAAGGAGTTTCTCGCTGCGCGCCGCCACAACCAATGACAGGCCCGCCGCGAGCAATACCAGCCCGACAAAGCGAAATAAGAACGACGTCCACTGGCTCGTTTTCAAGGAGAGCGGGCGATGCCTTGAGAGTCCAAGCAAAAATAGTGCCGCAAACGCCGTACCCACTCGGTGTCCTGAACCTTCGGTAATCCCATGGATCGCGAACAGAAGTGCGGCGATAAGTGCGGCCAGACGATAACCTTGGTTGGTTCCCGCTCGCAGCGGGAAAACTCGACTAACAAGCAGGGCGATACCGACAATCGTAAGCACAACCGCGGACCAACCGAGTTCCGTCCAAAGCCAAAGCCAGTCACTTTCCGCATGCAGCGCTCGCGGACCACTGAAAGAAGCATCACGAAAAATTGCAAAAATTGGTTCGAAATTTCCAAAACCGATCCCGCACCAGGGAGAATTACGAATGAGTCGAAACGTGTCATGAAAAATTTGCCACCGGAAATCCATTGAGATACTGGCACTGCCGAAATCGTGAAGATGAAATCTCTCGAATGTTTGCCCGCCGAAAAGCAACAGCGCCGTGAGTAGGAGCAAAAGAAGAAGAAGAGAGATTCCAAGCGCTAGTCGCAAGGGAGAGCGTTGTCGGAACGCCAACGCCCCAAGCCAGAATGCGCTGCCCGCGACGAGGATCGCGATTCCAGAGCGCGAAAAATTCAAAATGATCGCTACCCCGATCAGGACCAGCGCGAGGATCCAGACGATCCACCGTTTTCTTCGCTTGCGAAGATCGTCCTGAGCGCAGGCAAGAATCACGATCGCGGTGAGCCCGAAAAGATCTCCCGTTTCATTCCGATTTGGAAATGGACCGAAATTTTCCTCGTTGTGCCAGAATGGGAGCGTCGTACGTGCCAAGTAAAGGGCGATGCAGATTGCGGCTAAGAGGGCAATTCCACTGGTAAACAAGCGCAGTTGAAGGCGCACCTCGCGAAGCTCAAGATCTTGCGTGGAAACGATATAGAGCCAGCTCAGTCCAGCAACGAAGCTAACGAGATAGCTCAGCGTGATCCAAGGTTGCGGAGTGAGCGTCGATGGAAGCTGAATTCCGAAGTCATTTACAAGTGCCGCACGCCACTCCGGTTGGAAAAACCAACGGCCCGGGAGAAATGCGACTGCCGCCAAGAGAAAGAGAGTGAGAAGAACAAGGTTCGTGAGCAAGCCGAGCGAAAACCGAGGCGGTCGCACTAGCATGCAGAGCGCGAGAAGCGTGATGACAACTCCCTCTTCCCATTTTTGAGTGGCGCCACCAAGGAAACAGGCGAGCACGGGCAGCAACGCGACTGTCGCGTTGGCTATCCAACGAGTGGTGTCGGCGGCCTTTTGGTTCTCACGCGATTGAGATTGCTGCACGGAATTTCGCATCAGTCAAAGTCAAATGTCACGGTATGCGAACGCTTTTCGATTCGATAACCCCGGTGACAAGAAACATATCATGGCGTTTATCTTTATCACTGCTCGCAAAGAATCTGACTTTGCGTTGGATGTTATTCAGCGAAATGGGTAGCGCGAGGTTGGGTTGCGGAGCCGCAGACGAGCACGGCTGCTAGCGATGGAAACTTGCCCCTTCTATTTCGGCGCGAGCGACGCGACCATTTTCTCGAAGCGCGGGTCGCCGCGCAGTGAATCCCACTCCGGCTCAGCTCGCAAAGTTCCCGGTGTCGGTCCATTCGGCACTTCAACCAGTGTAGCGAGTTGCTCCAGCGCCAAATCGCGTTCGCCCACCTGCGCGTAAATTGCTGCAAGATTGGTCGCCAGGATCGGCCCATCGTATGCGTCCTTCGAAATTGGCAGAAGTTCGACCGCGCGATGCCCCTGGCGCAGCGCATCTTCTTGTCGGCCGAGAGCCACATGAACGAAAGCGAGCATCATGATCGTTTTCGCGTCGTCCGGCCATCGCGCGAGATCGACCTCCACCACTCGTCCAGCTTCTTCGAACGCATGTTCCGCCGCATCGATATTGCCTTGTGCGCGCGCGACCAAGCCTTTGTACCAACTATTTGGAAACGCATAGCCGTCGATCATGCTGGCCGTTCCGCCGAAGCCGCTGTCCCAAAATCTGTCATGCGCTGAGCCGACCAACATTCGCGCAGCCTTCGCGAAATCGCGTTCCATTAAATTGAGCCGGATCCCGACAGTCGTCACTGCGCCGCCCGGATCAAAATCGCGCGGAATTGCGTCCAATGCCGCGCGCAGCGGAGCGGTGTCGCCGTCTTTTTTCAGATCGATTGAAGCGCGCTGGATTGAAAACAAATGCGCGTTGGGATTAACCAGCAGTGCATTGTCGATCGCGTGTTGCGCTTCTGCATATCGGCGCATCGCGATAAGCGTTTCCGCTAAGTTTGAAATCACAGAGAAATTTCTCGGATCGAGATAGCGGGCCTTTTCGAAATTAGCGATTGCCTCGTCCCACCGTCCTTCGCGCCGGCCGACGGCACCAGCGGCATCCCAAATTTCGGCATCGTTCGGAGTCGCCTGCTGCGCGATCTCAATCTCGGTCCGCGCCCGTTTGTAATTGCGGTCGCCATAATAGTGGAAAAACGCCAGCGCCAGATGCGCATCGCCCAGATCAGGCTGCAAACGCAACGCCACATCCGCCGCCGCTTTTGCATTGTTCAGACGCGCGCGACTCCGGTCGTGACCAAACCAGTAGAGCTCGGCGTTCACTCGCGAACCCAAACAGTAAGCCAGCGCAAACTGCGGATCACGCGCGACCGCTTGATCGATCAGCCGGAGCGCCTTTACACCATTTTCCAATGGATCGCCTACCCCGCTCCAACGAAACAAGTCGCGGGCTCGCAGAAAAAGTTCGTAGGCGGCAAGGTCGCTCGTCGGATGAATTTGCATGCTCGCTCTTTCGCGCGCGGAAAGATTTGCGCGAAGCGCTTCGGTGATTCGCTCGGCCAGCTCGCTTTGCAAAGCGAAAAGGTTCGTCAGCTCGCGATCGAAAGTATCAGCCCAAATGTGCGCATCGGTTTGCGCGTTGATCAGCTGCGCGTTCACCCGCACGCGATTTCCGACGCGTCGCACCGTGCCTTCCAAAATATGCGCGACCCCGAGCGCCTGGCCGATCTCGCGCAAATTTCGCGCCCCTTCTTTATATTGCCGCACTGACGTGCGACTGATCACTTTCAAGTCGGATATCTTCGCGAGGCTCGACAAAATATCGTCGTGCACGCCGTCGGCGAAATAGGCGTTCTCCGGATCGTCGCTCAAATTTTCGAATGGCAAAACTGCGATGCTTTTTGCCGGAATCGCTTCCTTTCGACGCGTCTCTGGCTGCGCAGGAGCGATATCATCCGACCGTTTGATTCCTTCCGGCGTGATGTCGAACGCCCACGCCAGAATCAAAGCGATCGGGAACCCAGTGATCAAGAGAACGATCATTGATCGCAATGCCCACTGCGAAACTTCGAACACCGGAAATATCTGCGTAACGACTTGTGCGACGACCCAGGCCGCCACCACGTAGGCGATCGCTACGCGATAAACTTTTCGGCGTTTGAGCTCGGAGAATAATCCCCGCATTCTAAAAAGTAATTCACAGATGACTCAGGGTCATCTCATCACCTTCCGGCTTGATCTGGATCCCGGGCATGGGTCTTCCGTGGGGTGGATTTGGCGCCTTCTTGCCGGAACCGGTTCGTCCATGCTTCTCAAATAGCGGCCGGTGCGGCCGCGTCCGCCACAGGACGGACTCACTGCGGCGAGTTTGTTGATCAAAAAGATGAGCGCAGGTTTCCTACTTCTTCCTCCTAACTTCGTCTTCCTTAGCTCGCCGTAGCCTCGTGCGAAGGCGGCTAACTTTCCTCGACGCCGCCTTTCACGTTACGCCCAAATAGATTTAGTCTTCGCAAGTTCGCAGCAGAAAATGTCAAACGTTTAAGTGTTTAGACGCGACCCCCAATTTTCCCAATTTGTTCACATTCAAGACGAAGCGGCCGCGGCGGATACACTTGCTATGTGTGGCTTTCGCGCGGCTCTTCTGGTGGACAAATGTCGACTGATGCTTCTAGCCCGTACTGCTTCGTCTTTCGGCGCACCAGTGCGAATACATGAGCGGTTCTCTCCTTATCGAGCAAACTACGTTTCGCCAAGCGCTCAAAAACTTTGCGGAACTTAATCCCTACATCTTTGCCACCCTTATTGTCGGCAGATTCGAGCTGACCTCTCGCAATGACTTCTGAAATTGTGGCTAGGAGGTGCGACTGGTGCGCCCCGCTCAGCCACTCGAACAAGTTTTCCTCAGAATATTCGTTGAGCTCCGCCAAGTCCGCAGGATTCCATCCGTCGGACTCCCCAAGCGCCGAAACCAGTTGCTGGATCGATCTAGGCGGCTCCAGCTGTCCTTGCCTAACTCTTGCTTGTTCCACGATCTCCCTCGACTTGCACGACGCCTGAATCAAACGAAGCGTCGCTACGTCAGCGGTCTGAATCAAAGCTTTAGCAACAGATTCCTTTTTCGATTCGGCATCAAATGACGGAACTATCTTTTTAGCAAAATCTAGCAAATCAGTCGCATACTTGTACGGGATATAGTTGCGATATTTGGTCACGTATTCTTCCGCAGCCCGAGCGATCTCGTCAGAATTGCATTTATAGCTGTGCCACACGCTAGCCCAAATCTCGGTCAAGACCTGATCCGCTTCGCGCCATTGATATTCCCAATTTAAGCGCTCAACGATCGGGCGCAGTGCGACAATGTCGCAGTAGCCGTTCCGCAAATAATCGACGATGAAATCGTCCGCAGCCGTAGGTAAAAACTGCAGATTCCTAACTATGTCCTTCGCGGCATCACTTAATCCGTGTCGGTCAGACAAGCCGACGGCTAACCAAGACGTGGCTTTCAGTTGCTCGAGCTTTATCTGCGTCGACAGGGCAAAATGAGCGCACGCTAATTTTACGCATTGCTGAATGAATTTGTCGATGAAACCAGCATGACAATCTTTCAGATGAGGTCGGAAATACTCGACGCACCGCTTTGCTTGTTGAAACACACGGATGTTGTTGAGCCCAAGAGCCTCAAACACCTCACGGATCAATGGATTCGCGTCGGGGAAGATAATGCTAAAGTTTTCATCGAATAACGGCTCAAAAGTCAGCTGCCGATCTACGATCTTTTCGCGGTACTTGTTTAATGCTCGCGCATCACGGTTTGATAACTCAGTCTCATTGGAGATAATTACGATCCTACAGCCATTTTGCTCTTTCAGGAGCGAAACGAGTCCGAAGAATTGTTCGAGATCCAATGCTTTGTTTCGTCGTTCTAGATCATCAAAGCATACAAGATAATTTTTGATCAGCAGTTCCTCGAAACTGGGCAAGAGCGTGGCTACGTCCGTGACATACGGAATCTTGATTGCGCGGAAGTATTTTCCCTTTCGGGCAATCCAAGTCTTCACCCGCTCCACAGTGTCTTGAAATCCGCTTGCAGAACGAAGTGCCTGGCCGCCGAAAATCAGAACGTTCTTGACGTTGGAGATCGACGAAGCACCGAAAAGCGATACGTAGGAGTAAAAGTCTTCTTTTATCGCCGAGCGATGGTGCTCGGCGAAGTCCTTCCAGAAGTATGTCTTTCCCGTACCCCACTTTCCATGAAGCAACAGGACCTTCTGCTCGTTGTTTTTGAGAAAGGAAAGGATTTCATCGGAATAACCCGAGCGCGATCGTGGCGTTCCTCTCACGGCAGCCGTCTTCATCGTAACTTGAAAGGGAAGAGTATACCCAAAAAAATCTCAACATTCTCCGCAAATTCGTTGAACTTCCGTCTCGATCTTTTTCGAGGACTTCAGCGTTGAAATCGCTAGCACCGGCGCGCATAGCCCCGGATATTTCATAGCCACTCGGCAGAAGCTGAGCAGCCCATTCGACGCAAATGCGTTTAGGCCCGCCTGACGGCCACAACGATTCCTATTTTGGCGCGGAGGAGGCAACCAGTTTATGGAAGCGCGGATCGTTGCGGAGCGGCTCAAACATTGGGTCCAGCCGGAGCAGCGCAGGAGTGAGCGGCGGGTTTGCGGCTAGGGGCGCCTCGTACGGGATCGAAAGCAGCTTCTCTAAGGTGGAGATGGAGCGGTCATGGTCGCCGATGCGGGCTGCTACCCGGGCGAGGATGTCGAGCGGCCTGGGACCTAGCAACGCGTCTTTCTCGATCGGCATCATCGCGATCGCGCGCTCGGCCAGAGTCAGTGCAGCGGCGTTGTCACCAAGAGCCATGTTTGTAAGCGCGAG
>JBKPGQ010000230.1:0-13232 GCA_046729455.1 Verrucomicrobiota bacterium | reverse complement strand
GGTAAATCCGAAGAACTCAGACGGCTTGTCGGCGCCAGCAGAATAAAAAGTATGGAAATCTCCGCCGGCTTCCGGGCGCGGCGACGGTTCGTGCCGTTCGCGAACAAATCCGAGCTGCGGCAAAAATTGTCCGTAAAACTTCTTCGCTACCTCCATGTTTTTCACTCGTAAATCAATGTGATCAAAGCAACGCGTTTTCATTTTCGGTTCTCCCTTCGGACCATCAGTTTTAGTCCCGACCAGGTCTCGTCAATCGCGCACACCTTTACATCAACAAATCCGAGCGGCAGTGCGACAGCGCGAACTACTTCTTCTGTCACATCGGTAGAGACGCCAGACGATCTTTTTGGCCAGGAAACCCAAACCGTTCCAATATCCGCGATTTTCTCGCGCAAGATGGACAATTTTTTCTCCAATTCGCCGCGCCTTTTGGTGAAAACATGGACAAAACTCGACTCCGGCTTCAGGCGATCGGAAAAAGTTACGCCTTCGGGAATTGTACCGAGTAATCGACGATAGTTTGTCGGCGCGTTGATGGTGACGACGCTCAGGCCCGGTTTGATTCCCAGCTTTTGTGGTAGCGGTGTTCCTGAGTAACCGGCCATCGTTATTGTGTTATGAATCTGGCTTGGCTTTTTCGAGGGATTTTCCCAGTTTGCAGCAGCTTGCGTAAGGAGAAATACAGCAAAATATCGACAGTCGACCGTGGAAACTGAATATACTAGATTAGTTTCCGCATTGTGATAAGAGTATCCTGGGTATGAAACGGACACACAAACCGTGGCCGCGAAGCCGAAAGCGCGATCCGCATCGGCAGCGAATTGTCGACGCTGCGCGGATCCACTTTTTCAGTCACGGATTCCGCAGTGTGACCATGGACGATCTGGCGGAGGAGCTGGGCATTAGCAAGAAAACGCTCTACGCGCATTTTCCGGGTAAGTTCGATCTGCTGGAGGCTGTGCTGGCCGATAAGTTAGCAGGCGTCGAAGCGACGCTAAAGGAAGTGACCCGCGCGCACCCGCGCGATTTCCCGGCGGCTTTGCAGGCCTTGTTGGCCGGCACGCAACGCGAACTGGATGAGATTAAGCCGCCGTTTGTCCGTGATATGCGCCAGAAGGCGCCGGACGTTTTTAAACTCGTCGAACGCCGTCGGGCGGCGTTAATCCAGCGCTACATCGGAAAATTTTTCGTCGAGGGCCAACGGGCGGGAATGGTACGCAAGGATGTTCCGGCCAGACTGATCATCGAAATTTTGCTGGCGATGGTTCAGTCGATCATGAATCCGCCGAAAATGGAGGAGCTTGGAATGATGCCGAAAGAAGGATTCACCGGGATTCTCAAAATTGTTCTCGAAGGCGCGCTGACAGCAAAGGGACGGAAAACGTGAGCGCGTCATTCGTTAGGGAAAATCGATCCGCCCGTCGTACGGCGGGACGGATTCGCCGTGGCGAACAACCCCGAAAGAATCGGGGCTCGCGAAGACTTTCGGAGTTAATGCGCGCAGCGGGAGCTTTGATGTTACTTCTCATGCTCGCCGGTTGCGGCGATCGTAGCAAGGCGGTTTCGGGAACCATCGAAGTGGACGAGGCGCATGTGGGACCGCGCGCAGGTGGGCGCGTAGAGAAAATTTTCCACTGGGAAGGCGATCATTTGCACGAGGGACAACTGATTCTCCAACTGGATGCTTCAGAACTGCGAGCGCGTCGCGATCTCGCCGCCGCGCAAATCGACACAGCGCTACACGACGCCGATGCGCAGGAAGCGCAATTGGTGTTTCTGCGCGATGAAGCAAAACGCCAGAAGGATTTACTTACGCGGAAAGTCGTTTCTTCGAGTGACGCGGAGCGCGCTGACAGCTCGGCGAAAACGCAGGAGAAAAATCTCGCGGCTGCCAAGATGCGCGTAGCACAGGCGCGTGCACAACTCGCCGATATCGACGCGCAGCTCGCGGAAATGCAGGTCACTGCGCCAGCCGATTCCATTTTGGAGGTGCTCACCGTGAAAGTAGGCGATGTGCTGCCGGCGAATCGCGAAGCGGCCACGCTGATATTGACCGGCCATCTCTGGGTGCGCGTTTACGTTCCGGAATCGTGGCTGGGTTTGATCAAACTGGGCGAGCACGTTCGCGTCCGGGTTGATTCGTTTCCGGGCAAAGATTTCGACGGCGTTGTCGAGCAGATAAATCGGCAGGCCGAGTTTACCCCGCGCAACGTGCAAACTGTCGCCGACCGAATCAAACAGGTGTTCGGGGTGAAGATTCGATTGCCGAGCGATGACGATCACTTGCGCGCCGGAATGGCCGCTGATGTTTATTTTCCAAATGTGAAATGAGCTGAACAAGCACGAATGAGCGCGGAGGACACAAAGAGCAATTCAGACGAGAAGGTGGCCGAGCCGATGATTGAGGTCGACAAGCTGACGAAACGCTTCGGCACGTTCACAGCTGTCGATCACGTTTCATTTTCCGTGGGGAAAGGATCGATTTTCGGTTTTCTCGGCCCAAACGGTTCCGGGAAAACAACCGTGATCCGGATGCTATGCGGAATTCTGGAGCCGACCGAGGGCACGGCGCGAATTGGCGGCCACGATGTTGTGCGAGATATCGAACCGATCAAAGAAATGATCGGCTACATGTCGCAGAAATTTTCGCTCTACGACGAATTGACGGTGAATGAGAACCTCATTTTTGCAGGAAAACTTTATGGCTTGAGCGGTCACGAATTGGATCAGCGTCGCGACGAGATGATCGCTACGACGCATCTTGAGCCGTACATGAACAGGCGCGCTTCGCAGCTTTCCGGTGGTTGGCGACAACGACTCGCCATGGCTTGCTCGCTCATGCACAAGCCGACCGTGCTCTTTCTTGATGAGCCGACTGCAGGTATCGATCCAGTCGCGCGTCGCGAGCTCTGGGACTTGCTTTTTGAATTCGCAGGGAAAGGCATGACGCTTTTTGTGACGACCCATTACATGGATGAAGCGGAGCGCTGCGATCATGTGGGCTACATTTACATGTCGAAGTTGATCGTGTGCGGTGAGCCGGACGACTTAAAAAAACTGCCTGACGTAAATCCGCCTGGAACGCGCCGGCTCGATGTGACTTGCGACCACGTCACCACAGCGCTGCGTGCGATGCACGAGATGCACGGAGTGCGCAGCGCCACGGTGTTCGGCCAATCGATGCATTTGCTGGTCGATGACAGCGTTAAGCGCGCTCAGATCGACGAACAACTACGCAAAGTCGGCGTGGGCCATTCCGAAATTCACGAAATGGGTCCTTCGCTTGAAGACGTGTTTGTCGAGCTTTCGGCCAAGCACGCTGCTGAAAACCAAAAGAAGGCCGCATGATCTAATGAATGTCATCCTGAGCAAAGCGAAGGATCTCTCAGTTGGAACGCGCGTTTACTGCTGCGAGCTGAATGCCATCGAAGTAATGATGATCGAGAGTGGTTTGAAAATCTTGCGCTCTAATGAGGGGTCCCTCGCTGCGCTCGGGATGACAAATGGCGAAACGAAGGATCCCACAAATCAATGAAGGCTTTCTATGTTTCCATGATGACCAATCGCAGCCGCGTCGTTCTCTATACCGGAATAACCAGCAGCCTAATGCGACGAGTCTCGCAACATCAGAACGGCGAGATAGAAGGTTTCACGAAGACCTACAAGGTAAATTTACTCGTCTATTACGAGCGCTATAACGATCCTCGCGACGCCATTGCGCGGGAAAAAGAAATCAAAGGCTGGCGTCGAGCGAAGAAGAATGCGCTAGTGGAGACGATGAATCCCAACTGGGCGGATTTATCACCGGCGCTTTTTCAGCATACGCGAGTCATTCCGAACGAAGTGAGACACCTCACATGACGCGCGCGCATTACGAAAATGTTTTTTGTGTGATCGAACACCGGATGGGAGGTCCCTCGCTCCGCTCGGGATGACCAAAGAGAGATATGAAACACAAATTATTTCGCGGACTTGGCGCAATTCTCTTTAAAGAATTCATCGTTGTCGCGCGCGATCCGTTGACGCTCTTCTTCTTTTTCTTTCCGCCACTGATCGAGATGGTGGCGTTCGGCTATGCGCTGGATAACGACATCAAACACATGGCGATGCTTATTCTGAACGAAGACCGCAGCGTTGAGAGCCGGCTGTTGATCGATCGCTTCGTGAATACGGAGACGTTTCGTGTGGTGGGCGAGGTGCACAGCCTGGACGAGCTTAAGAGCGAAATGCGGAAAGGCCGCGCCTACGCCGCGTTGGACATTCCGCCGACCTTCACTCGTGACCTTAATGCGGGTCACTCCGCGCAGGTGCAATTGCTTGTCGACGGATCCAATTCTACGACGGCGCTGCAAGCCCTTAACACCGGACTCGGCGTGGCCTTGACCCAGTCAGTGGAATCGCTTCTGCGCGAGACCGGGCGGCAAGGGGTGCCCATCGATATTCGTCCACAGATGCTTTACAACCCGGCAATGCGCGCACCGAACTTTTATGTGCCGGGCGTGATCGGGGTGGTCTTGCAAATTGGGACGACAGTCGCCGCCGCAATGGCACTCGTACGCGAACGAGAACGTGGCACGCTCGAGCAATTACTCGTTAGTCCGTTGAGCCGCAGTGGTCTCATGCTCGGCAAACTCGTTCCCTACTTGTGTATCGGAATGGCAATGGCCGTGATCCTCTTTCTCATCATGCGGTTTGTGTTTTTCGTCCCCATCGAAGGCAGCGTGGTGGCAATGATGTTTTCCACGTTAGTGTACGTGTTCGCCTTGCTTAGCCTTGGCTTGGTAGTCGGGACCAAGGCGGAAAACCAAATGCAGGCGCTTCAAATGTCGATGGTCTTCCTGTTGCCGAGCGTTTTCTTTTCCGGTTTCATTTTTCCACGCGAAACAATGCCGTGGATTTTTTATGCGCTCGGCGCGCTGTTTCCCACGACCTATTTCATCGCGCTTATGCGCGCCATCATTTTGCGTGGAGCAAATTTCCTCGAATACTGGCCGAACCTTGCCATTCTCATTGTGATGTCGGCCTTGCTCTTCGCTTTCTGCGCATCGCGATTTCGAACAAAGATCGCGTAGCTGACTAATTTGGTAGGGCGCGACCACCGAGCGCGTTGACGGACGGCTCGGCGATCCGTCCCTACCATTAGAAACCCACCGCTCGTGCATTCAACTGCTCTCTCAAAAGTTCTGTTCAGCGCACTTCGCGTTCTTATCGCCGTCCCTGCGATTCTTGCGTTACTTTGGTGGTTTGGAGTGAAAATGCCCGGTAAAAATATTTCGAAGGCTGCACCGCTCTCGCCTGATGAAGTTACATTGCGTGAAGAGCTTCGTGCCGATGTGCAAAAGCTCGCCGGAGAAATTGGCGAGCGCAACATGTGGCATTACCCGCAGCTGAATGCGGCCGCCGATTTCATCGAAAACTCTTTTTCGCGTGCCGGTCTTCATCCGCGACGAGACAGTTATGAACTGCGCGGCCAAGCTTGCCACAATATCGAGACGGAAATTCGGGGGGCCCGTCCGGAGATTCTTCTGATCGGCGCGCATTACGATTCAGTGTTTGGTTCGCCAGGCGCCAATGATAACGGCAGCGGTGTGGCTGCGACGCTGGCGTTGGCGCGGCGGTTCGCCGGTAGAAAAACAGAACACACCTTGCGATTCGTCACCTTTGTGAACGAAGAGCCGCCTTATTTCTTGTCGGGCGAAATGGGAAGCCTTGTTTACGCCGGTAGATGCAAGGCGCGTGGCGACAAAATCTCTGCAATGATCAGCCTCGAAACGATCGGCTATTTTTCCGATGCGCCGGATTCGCAACGCTATCCATCGCGGGCACTCGGCGCTTTTTATCCCAAGGTTGGCAACTTCATCGGATTCGTCAGCAACGTTCATTCACGGACGCTGCTCCGTCGCGCCATCGCGCTCTTTCGCAAACATGCAAAGATCCCATCCGAAGGCGCGTCGCTTCCCTGGTTTATTCCCGGCGTGAGTTGGTCTGATCAATGGTCATTCTGGCGAAACGGATATCCAGGCATCATGATCACTGACACCGCGCCGTTTCGCTATCCGTACTATCATTCAGCTAACGATACGCCTGACAAACTCGATTACGATCGATTTACACTCGTAGTCAACGGTATGGAGAAAGTGATCGAGGACCTGGATAAGTTGTAGGCCGGTGATTGAGCACGCTCAACGAGCGGTTTACGACAAAATGCTCGAATGGCGATCGCTCCCGAGATATGACTTGGCTGATCACTCACTTTGAGACTCGTGAGCAGTGTCATAAATATCATCGGTGACTATGCACTCCCGATTAGTATTGGTGTGTTGCTCCTGATCACGTACCGCCAACACCCTGAAAAGTTTCCCAGCGATACGCGCCGCTAAGTGGTGTTTCTCGCACTGATCGTGATCGTCGCCAGCGTGATACTAGCGATTTGGGATGCTTACCGACATTCCCGCTGATTCGGCGGTCACAGACCGCCGCTACAGGTTGGAAGTCAGAGGGCAGTCGCGACACGCTCCAGCGCGTAACCGATCAAGCCGCTTGCGGGCAAAGTAAAAAACCACGCCCAGATGATTCGTTCGACCACGGTCCATCGCATTCCGCTGAAACGCTTCACGGCTCCTACGCCCATGATCGACGTCGTGATTACGTGTGTGGTTGAAAGCGGGATTCCGTAATAACTCGCACCCTGGATAATCAATGCGGCGGTGGTTTCTGCGGCAAAGCCGTTCACCGGTTGCAATTTCACCATGTGATGACCAAGCGTGCGAATGATGCGCCAGCCGCCCGCGGCCGTTCCAATAGCCATCGTTAACGCGCAGAGAACGACGACCCACGTGGGCAACGTGAAGGTCGGAGTTCGGAGAAAAGCCAGGACCCCGGGCACATGATCGAAGCTGCCGGCATTGGTGCCGGTAAAAAGTGCTAGCGCAATGATGCCCATCGTTTTTTGCGCGTCGTTTGAGCCATGGCTATGCGCCATCCACGCTGCGCTGAAGATTTGCAGCTTGCCAAACAGCGTGTTGACGAAGTGCGGCGTGAAGCGATGAAGCGTTGCGAAAAGCAAAAACATGAGTAGCCCGCCAAAAATAAATCCCGCGAGCGGCGACGTGATCATGGGCACAACAACTTTTGGCCACACGCCGGCGTCCCACTTTATGACTGACCAATCGCCTCGTGCCGCCGCAAGCGCGGCTCCGCAGAGACCGCCGATGAGTGAATGGCTCGAGCTTGAGGGCAATCCGACCCACCAGGTTGCGATGTTCCAGGCGAAAGCGGCGATGAGCGCGCAAAGCACCGTAGACATTGTGACCACGTTTGTGTCCACAAGACCTTTGCCGATTGTCGATGCCACCGCGCCGCCAAGGAGCGCGCCTGTGAGATTAAAAAAAGCCGCCATCGCAATGGCTTGGCGCGGCGTCAGAACTTTGGTTGAGACCACCGTTGCGATAGCGTTAGCGGCGTCGTGAAACCCGTTGCTGTATTCGAAAATGATTGCTGCGATTACGACGGTGAGGAAGGTGAGCATCGCCGTAGCGAGCAGCCGCCTACGAATATTTCAGCGCAACCTGCAGGATGATGTTGCCCGCGTCCCGGCAACGATCGATCACTTTTTCAATCAATGCGAACAGATCGCGCAGAAAAATCACCTGTTTGGTTTTATAATCGCCCTGATAAAGATCGCGCAACAGATCGAGCTCGAGTTTGTCGGCCTCGCCCTCGATCGACTGAAGTTTTGCATTCATCTCGCGCGCGGTCGCTGCGTCGGTGCCCTTGCGTAGTTGTTTTACCATGGCCACCACTGTTTCCGCTGCTTGATCGAGAAGCTCGACCTGCTTGCGGAAATCGCGGCCATGCAAATCTTCCGGACAGATCAAGACGCGCTCGCCGATTTTCTCGACTGTCTTCGGTATCTTATACAATGCGCCGGTCAGCGCCTGAATGTCTTCGCGCTCGAAAGGTGTGATGAAGACTTTGCAAAGTTGTTCGGTCAGTTCTTGCGTGATTTCCTTGTCTTTGCGCCGGCTGAGAATGAATTGTTCCAGGCTCTGTGGCGACTCGTGTTGCTCGAGCCGTTCCAACAGCGCGATCAGATGATGCACGCTCGCATCTGCCTCTTCGGCGCTTTTCTCAAGCAGGTCGTAGAACTTTTCGTCGCGCCCAAAGATTTTTTGGATCGACAACATAAGTTTACTCAGTTGTAGCCGAGGGCGTTGACCTCGGCAATCCCAGAGCTTGCCACGGCTACCTGCGGTGCAGGCATTTGTTAGCGCCAACGGCGCAGCATCATTGCCAGTCTGGGGCAGCGCCCTGGGGCGTTATGGAACCAGAAACGTCTCAGCGCTGAAAAGCGCGACTCATTTCGCGTTGGAATCGCGCTTTCAGCGCTTGGATATCGGTCTGATTCGAATTCCTGGGGCGCTGCCCCAGGCTGAATGTGAGAAAAGCGCCGATGGCGCTAAATAGATAGAGGTCAGCGCCACGGCTACAGCATGGCGCCGCGCATGATGAGCAGGGCGATGCTGAAATAAATGATTAAGCCGGTTACATCGACAAGGGTTGCGACAAAGGGCGCGGACGATGTTGCAGGATCGGCGCCGACTCTGCGCAGAAGAAAGGGAAGCATGGACCCGGAAAGCGTTCCCCAAAGCACAACACCGACGAGCGCGATTCCAACGGTGAGCGCGACGAGTGGCCAATGTGCACCGTACGGCTGGTGATGCAAATATTGTTCCCCAATGATTGCCCATGCTCCTACGCGTATGATACCAATTGCCCCGAGGATGACGCCTAGCGAAAGCCCAGCCTGAACTTCGCGACCCATCACTCTCCACCAATCACGCAAGGTTACTTCACCCAGCGCCATGGCGCGAATCATCAAAGTGGAAGCTTGCGAGCCAGAATTTCCCCCGCTTGAGATGATGAGCGGTAAGAACAACGCGAGCACGAGCGCTTTTGCCAGTTCCTCTTGATAATTTGCCATCGCAGTCGCGGTTAGCATTTCTCCGAGAAACAAGATCACGAGCCAGCCCGCACGTTTGCGCACCATGCGCCAGACCGGAATGCGCATGTACGGTTCTTCCAACGCCTCCATGCCGCCGAATTTTTGGATGTCCTCGGTTGCCTCTTTCTCAGCAACGTCGAGCATGTCGTCGGCTGTGACGATCCCGACCAGCACGCCGCTTGAATCGACTACCGGTAACGCAGCGCGGTCGTATCTGCGGAAAATGTTCAGCGCGTCCTGCTGCGAATCGGTCACATTCAATGCCACAAAGCTTTGATCGCGAATCTCGCTCACCTTCGCTGTCAGCGGCCGGAGCAGGAACTCACGCATCCGCACGTCGTCGATCAATTTGCCGCGCTCATCGACGACGTAAACGAAGTTTAGCGTCTCGCTATCGCGGCCATACTCGCGCACGTAGTCGAGCACCCGTTGCACCGTCCAATCCTCCTTCACCTGGATAAAGTCCGGCGTCATCAAACGCCCAACACTGTCTTCCGGGTAACCGAGAAGTGCCGTGGCCACGTGGCGTTCTTCCGGTGTGAGTAGGCGGATTAGCTGCCGCGCCGCGGCGCTTGGCAATTCCTCCAGGAGCGCCGTGCGATCGTCCGGCGACATCTCATTCAGAATGGCGACGACTTGCTCGTGCGCCATCGCGCGTAACAATTTCTGCTGTTCCTCGATCCCGATGTATTCGAAAACGTCCGCCGCGAGCGCTGCTGGAAGGACGCGAAAGATGATCACCTGTTCGTCTTCAGGAAGGTCGAGGATCACTTCGGCCACGTCGGCCGGTGGCCATTCGCGAAACAGCTCCCGCAATGCCCCGAAATTTCGGGCGTCGATCAGGCTCTTTATTTCTGGCGCGAGAAGTTTGCCGACCACGTCGGGTTTTTAACACTCGCGCTTGCTCAAAGCAACGGAGCAGAAAGTGAAATAATGGAGTGGTGGAGTAATGGAGTAATAGCACGACCGAATTGCTCGTATTTGCCCCGTCAATCCCATTACTCCGTCACTCCATTACTCCGGGTGCTTCTCCGCTTGGAATTTGTCGGAAACGTTCCAAAATGAGGGTGATGCCTGCAGTTGCTACAGGTCCAATGATCCGACGCGAGATCGGCGACGATCACGTTTGCTTGCTTGTCTTCGATCGTCCTGAATCCGGCGCGAACATCTTCGACGCAGCTACGCTCGACGAGTTGAATGAACATCTCGATTCGGTTGAAAATGATCCCTCCTTGCGTGGCCTGATCATCGGGTCGGCGAAAAAATCAATTTTCGTGGCAGGGGCTGATTTAAAGACCCTGCTACAACAAGCGCAAAGCGGCGACATGCGGGCCTTCATTGCTCACGGGCAACAAGTTTTGAATCGGTTGGCGAAGTTGAAGATTCCGACAGTCGCCGCAATTCACGGCGCATCTGCTGGTGGCGGCTACGAAGTGACACTTGCGTGCGACTATCGGATCGCTTCGGATGATCCGGCGACGCGGATCGGACTTCCCGAGACGACGTTGGGCCTTATTCCCGCCTGGGGCGGTTGCACCCGTCTGCCGCAGTTGATTGGGGTCGAGAAAGCGGCGGAAGTGATTGCAAAGGGAAGACTTTATCCGGCACAGGAAGCGAGGAAGCTGGGCTTGGTCGATGGAGTCGCTCCACGCGATAAACTTGTCGAGCTGGCGCGGAAAAAGTTGGGCGACGGAAAACGCAAATTGGAGGGGCGAGCTCCCGTGAGCCCGGCGTCGCAGGAGCTCCGCCCTCCAAAACAACAAGGAAACGCCGCACGAGAACGTGCTTGGGAAATCATCAACAAGACTCTTTCGATTTCGCCGGACCAATCGCTGCAGATGGAACTGGATGCGATTGTCGATCTTGGCAAATCGGAAGCGACCCAAAACCTGATTCGCAATTTCTTCCTGGCCGAAAAGTACAAGAAAGGAACTTCGAAAGCGACGCAGGAGAAGGTTGTGCACGCCGCAGTGATCGGCGCAGGTGTAATGGGCTCAGGCATCGCGCAATGGCTTAGCTCGCGCGGCGTCACCGTTATTCTACGCGACATCGCGCGCGAGCAGGTCGATCGCGGCCTCGCGAACATTGAGAAAACCTACGCAGATGCCGTAAAGCGCGGTTTGATGACCGAGGAGAAAGCAAAGGCAGGCCGCGCGCGGATCGTCGCTTCCACTGCGCCGATGGAATTGCGCGACGTGCAATTCATCATCGAGGCTGCTTCGGAAAAGTTTGAGGTAAAGAAAGAGATCTTTCGCGAGCTGGGGATGCAGGCCGGTCCGAGAACGATAGTTGCCACGAATACGTCCGCACTTCCGGTTAGCAAGCTGGCCGATACAACCGTTTCACCCGAGCACGTGATCGGTCTTCATTTTTTCAATCCGGTTAGCCGGATGAAACTGGTGGAAGTAGTCAATGCGAAGCAGACCTCGGGTGAAACTCGCGAGCGGAGCCTGGCGTTTGTGAGACAAATTGGGAAACTGCCAGTGATTGTGCGCGACAGCCCGGGCTTTCTGGTCAACCGCGTTTTGTTTCCGTATTTGCTTGATGCCGCTGAGCTTTTCGAGAGCGGCACGGATGCTGCGAGGATCGACAATGCGCTCGTGCAATGGGGCATGCCGATGGGGCCGTTGCGATTGATCGATGAAATTGGCGTCGATATTACCGTTGATATCGGTAACACACTGGAGAAGGCGTACGGGCGGCGCGATCACGTTTCTTCGGTTTTGCTTTGGCTGCGCGACGGCCAGATGCTTGGCCGCAAAGCAGGCGCCGGCTTTTACAAATACGAAGGTAAAGCGCAGGCGCCTAACGAATCGCTTGCGCAGTGGCAGCGGGCCTTGCACGGCGAGCCTGAGGGCGCCGAGGGACCGAACATACCGCCCGACTGGAATCGCGATCCTCGTTTGCGGCTCAACGAAGAGGAGCTAGGGCATCGCTTGATCTTCCTGATGGTCAATGAAGCCGCGCGCTGTGTGGAGGAAAACGTTGTCGATTCCCCCGAGGACGCGGATTATGGAATGATTTTGGGATCCGGTTTCGCGCCGTTCCGGGGCGGGCCATTGCGGTTCGGGGAACATTTTGGACTAAAGAAAGTCGTCGATGAACTGGAACGGCTGGCGCAAAGTGAGGAGAAATTCTTGCCGTGCGAGATATTGAAGAAGCACGCTCGCGACGGAACGAGATTTTATAAGGAATGAAATCCCCGCTAGAAGCGCCAGAAAAACAAATAGCTGAGGAGACCAGCGCGAAACCAGAAAAGCCTACGGCCGCCGTTATCGACACGTCGAAGATGGCGAAAGGGCAGCGCGAAGCGCTCGAGCTGGCGGAAGCGGCACGCGATCCGCTGGAAGACCGCGGCAGTTTCGCTAGCAACCTTTTTGTTGGTCGTTACGATTTCGATCGAATTTACCCGTATCCAGCGCAGAGCGCTGAAGATCGCGCCGCTGGCGAAGAATTTTTGCAAAAGCTGGAAAGTTATCTGCGCGAACATGTCGATCCAGACGAGATCGATCGCACCGGTGAAATTCCACCGGAAAATTTCAAGGGACTGGCCGAAATCGGTGCGTTTGGAATCAAAGTTCCGAAGAAATATGGCGGACTCGGTTTATCACAATCCAATTATGGACGCGCCGCAGTTTTGCTTGGAAGTTGGGATGGAAACGTTGCCGCGCTTGTTTCCGCGCATCAATCGATCGGTGTCGCGCAACCGCTGCTCCTGTTTGGGACAGAAGAGCAGAAACAAAAATATTTGCCGCGCGTTGCAGGCGGAGAAATCTCAGCCTTTGCGTTGACGGAGCGGCACGCCGGCTCTGATCCGGCAACGATGAGCCTGCGCGCCGAGCCCAGCCCTGATGGCAGTGAATTCGTTCTGAATGGCGAAAAGCTTTGGTGCACCAACGGTGTGAAAGCGGGCGTGCTCGTGGTGATGGCGCGCACGCCGTCGAAGATGGTAGGCGGGAAGGAGCGCAAGCAAATCACGGCGTTCATCGTCGACGTCGATACACCTGGCCTCGAGATCATTTATCGCTGCCGGTTCATGGGACTCCGGGCCCTTTACAACGCAGTCGTGAAATTCACCGACGTGCGAGTGCCGCGCGAAAACATCATTTCGAAGGAAGGGGCGGGATTAAAAGTTGCCCTTACGACCTTGAACACAGGGCGACTTACATTGCCCGCAGCGTGTGTCGGCCTTTCCAAACGGCTTCTCGAAATCTCGCGTAAATGGGCA
>JBKPGQ010000229.1:0-1832 GCA_046729455.1 Verrucomicrobiota bacterium | reverse complement strand
GATGTGGCGTTCTGGCCCAGGCCGCGTTTTTGAATCTTCACTGGTGTTGAACGCGACGCGTGTGCCGTCCGGCGAAATTTCAGGCAACGCACCGGTGGCAATTTTCTTCTGGTGCGTGCCATCGATATCGGCAACGAAGACGTTGTCGCCATGCTCATAAGCAATTTTGCGCTCCGCTGCGTGGTCGAGCGCGGAAAACGCGACGCAAAGAAAGATGGTGAGTGCGACCGGTTTCATCGGTGCAGTTTATGGCGCGCTGACAGAGGGGAAACGCGCATTTTTGATGAGGCGCTTCAAATTTTTTCCGTCAGCAGACATTCGATAAATCGAGCCGTCCTTTTCGCCAGGTGCGCGGCTAAGGAAAAGAATATTGTCATTGTCGATCCAAACGCCGTCCCAGCCGAAAAGTTTTTTTGGCGTTAGCCTGGTCGCCTTTTGCGATTGGAGATCGAACGCCCAAAGCGCCGGCAACGGCCCGTCCCAGTCTTTCCGACCAGATTCTTCGCCCATGTCGATGCTCAAAAGCAATCGCTTGCCGTCGGGAGAAACGTCAATCCGACCGTCGCCGCTCATATCGCCTTTCGGAATGATCTTACTGATCTTCCATTGCGCGCGAACCGCGCCGTCGAGTCCGATTTGATAGATGTTCGTCATGTCCTCGCAAAAAAAGGATTGGCCGTCGCGCGCCCAGACCGGCGAGTAGCGCGTCACTTCGTCTTGAGCCCCAGGTTTCAGCACGTGAAAACTCGTGGCGTCTGAATTTATAGCGACGAGATCCCAGACTTCGTGCGATCGCGTAGTGAAAATGATCTGTTTCCCATCAGCCGTCCAGCTTGGGTAATACGAATTCTTGCTTGGGACTTCCTTAAAGACATTCACCTTACCGGTCGCGACTTCTACCACCGCCATGTGACGCACGTAAGTCGTGTCGCTCGTTTTTTCGGTAGTGTTAAACGCGACGCGAGTTCCATCAGGTGAGATCGCAGGAAAAATTCCATCGGCGATCTTTTTCTCGTTCGTTCCGTCAAAATTGGCGACGTAAATCGCATTATTGCGTTCGAAAGCGATGTGGCTATCGGCAGGAAATGCGGCGGCAGAAAAGCTGGCTAACGCGAAAGCGAAGGAGGTTAGTTTTCTCACGGTAAGGCGACTGTGATGAAAAACGTCACGGCAAGCGCGGATACCAGGACGATCAGATACGCAAATCCGCCAAAAAGGAATTTGAAAATGCTGATAAACCAACCCTGGCGATAAACGCGGCGGATTGACAAGAAAATTTGGACTACGAACGCGATCCAAAGAAGCGCGATAATCCAACCTGTAATCGTACCTGGAGCGATGTGGTTAAGTCCGATTGTCGCGAGCACGATTAGCATAACTGCGGTATAAGCGAATGTGTGGATGTGAAGCGCATAAACCAGGTGGTCGATGTAGAAGATGTGGCGACGGATGTAGAGGATTTTTAAAACAAAAGCAAAGAGCGGGATACAGCAAAGCATCATGTAAGGCAGATTGCTAAAGAGCGTCGCGATAAACAGCCCCATCTTTGTTCCATGCTCACCCATCTTTTCCTTTGCTCGCGTTTCGATCCATTTTTCGAAAGGCGTTGATGCGTTCTTATCTGAAGCAGACTCGAGACTTGGCTTATGGCTCTCTCTCGGCTTTGGCGTCGTTTGCCCCGGCTTCTGAGGTTCCTCAGCCGGCGTTGGAGAAGCACCCTTCAATGCGTCCTGAATTCTGGCGCGTACTTCCGGCGACAAATCCTTCACCGCGTCTTCTATTTTGGTGCGCGCGTTCGGCACAGGATCGCCGTGCTGCAAACGTTCTTGGAT
>JBKPGQ010000228.1:0-10445 GCA_046729455.1 Verrucomicrobiota bacterium | reverse complement strand
GCGATGTCTTCGCGCCGTTGATTCGCGACCAGGCAGGACGATCTGCATTCGGCGAACCCCTGTTGGATGTCACGCGCACTTATCTCGGCTCGCGCCTTGGCCCGATGCGCGGACGCGATGGCAACATCCATCGGGGCCGGCCGCAGGAGAACCAGCTCGCAATGGTTAGTCACCTCGGCGCGATGATTTCGGTCACTGTCGGCGCGTTAATGGCCAAACGATTTAAAGGCGAGAAAGGCTTCGTCGGCCTGGCGTGCATCGGCGAAGGTGGGATGCAGACCGGTGCGTTTCACGAGGGAATGAACATCGCTGCGGTGGAACAGGTGCCGCTGGTGGTCGTCGCGACAAATAATCATTATGCCTATTCCACGCCGAATGACCGCGAGTTCGCGTGTCATGATCTGGTTGATCGCGCGATCGGTTATGGTTTTGAAGGCTATCATCTCGATGGAACAGATCTCGGCGCATGCCTCGAGGTAATCGGCGGCGCAGTCAAACGTGCACGCGCGGGACGTCCGCCACAGTTGGTTGTCGCTTCCGTCCTGCGACTTTCTGGGCACGGCGAACACGACGATGCCAGCTATGTGACGGAGGAAATCAAACGCGAACCGTTTGCGCGGGACTGTTTGAAAGTCGCCGAGCAAACAATCGCTGATTTGAATCTCGTCGATGCCAAGACGCTGGCTGAGTGGCGCAAAGAAGCGGCAGCGAAGGTGGATGATGCGATCGCCACTGCCCAAAAAGAGGCTCCGCCGGACGGCGACAAAGAAGATTGGCGCGCAATCTCCATGCGCAACCTTGTGGATAGCCCGGAATGAGCATTACGTATCTCGAAGCAATCCGTGAGGCTCAGGCGAAGTTGCTGCGTGACGACGAACGCGTCTTTATCTATGGGCAGGACGTCGGCGGCACGTTTGGCGGCGCTTTCAAAGCAACAAAAGGTCTCGCTAAGGAATTCCCCGGGCGCGTACTGAACACGCCGATTAGCGAAGACGCAATTGTGGGGACCGCGATTGGGGCTGCGATTGAGGGAATGCGACCGATTGTGGAAATGCAGTTTGCCGATTTCTCAAGCATTGCCCTGAACCAAATTCTGAACAATGCCGGCACGCACTACTGGCGGACGAATATGCCGGTCCCCATCACCGTTCGTCTGCCTTCCGGTGGGACAAAAGGCAGCGGACCATTCCACAGTCAATCGATGGAATCAATTTATGCGCATTACCCGGGGCTGATCGTCATGACACCTGCAACGGTGGAAGACGCTTACACCATGCTGATCGAGGCGGTGGCCATCGATGATCCGGTTGTCTACTGCGAGCACAAGTATCTCTATTATCATCTCAAGGCGGATAAGCTGCCCGCCAAGGGCCTGCCCACAGGCAGGGCGCGTATTGCGCGGGAAGGACGCGACCTGACCATTGTGAGTTATAGCGCGATGGTGCACGAAGCGCTCGCAGTTGCTGAAGAGTTGGCTCGCGAAGGTTTTGAAATTGAAGTTGTCGATCTTCGTTCGGTTAAGCCGCTCGATACCGATACCGTTCTCGCTTCGGTCGCGCGCACGGGCCGGCTGCTGTGTGTGGGAGAATCCTTTCCGTGGGGCGGCGTGACAGCCGAGGTGATTGCGCGCGTTGCGGCCGAAGGTTTTCATTTGTTGGACGCATCCCCGCAGCGCCTGAACGCGAAAGACACACCGATCCCTTATCATCCAAATCTTTGGTCCGCCCATCGACCCAATGCAAAAGAGATCGCGCGAAAGGCTCGCGCGCTGCTTCGAGAATAGAAATTTATGCCGCAAGTCCCGATTATCATGCCGCAGCTAGGCGAATCGATCGCTGAAGCCACAATTGTCGATATTAAGGTGAAGCCAGGAGATGAAGTTGCGGATGATCAGGAAATTATTGACGTCGAAACCAACAAAGCGGTGATGGGCGTGACGACGCCATGCAAAGGCAAGATTGGCCAAATCACTGTGCAATTGAAAGAGACCTACCCGGTCGGAGCAGTCCTTGGCTATGTGGAAGCGAGCGAAGCCGACGCAGCAAGATTTGCAAAACAAGCGCCATCCCCACCGCAGCGCGAAGTCGCGGAGGAAATACCTGCGCGCGCTGATCAGGAGGTTGCTCCCGCACGCGAGAAGAAAATTACTGCTCGCGACGGCGCAGGCGCTGGCGGATTGCCTGTTCCAGTTGCTGCGAAAGGCGCGACGTTCATTTCCCCGCGTATTCGCGCGCGGATGGCCGAGCTGCAGCTAACGACCGCCGATCTTGCGGGAATCATGGGGACTGGCGCAGGCAATCGTGTCACTATCAAGGATCTCGAAAATTTTCTGCACAAGCTCGAGAGCCAAACGGCGCACGAAGCCTCTGCTATTCGCGTAGGCGTAGCGGACGCAATGCGGCGAAGTTGGACGCGGCCACTTTCAACGATTGGTTCGGCGGTGAATCTTGATCCAGTCTTACAAGATCGACAGTCGCGTGATCCAAAACCCGGGCCAGGTTTGTACGCGCTGCGCGCGCTTGCGCTCGCCCTTGCAGAAGCTCGGGGCGCAGCGGCGAAATTAATCGGCAATCGTGTAGTGGAATCAAACTCCATTGACGTCGGCATCGCGGTTGAAGCTGAGGACGGAATCATGGTGCCGGTGATCCGGACGGCCGACAAAACTTCGCTTGCCGATCTTACGACGAAATACAAGGAACTCGTCGATCTCGCGCGCCAACGACGTATCTCGCCCGACATGCAAGCCGGCGGCGTCGCGACCGTTTCGAACTTCGGGACGTTCGGAATGGAATGGGGCACGCCAATCCCGCTGCCAGACCAGACTTTGTTGCTCGGCATGGGGGTCGGGAAAAAAGTCCCCTCGTGGAATGAAGAGAAAAAAGAATTTGTTCCAAGGACCGAGGCCCAGATCACACTAAGCTTTGATCATCGCAGTATTGACGGCGGCGGGGCAGGCCGCTTGCTCAAACGCGTGATCGAGCTGCTGGAAGATCCGAAAAGGCTCTAACGCGGTCCTCCGTTCGGAGAACATTGGGCGTTGTAGTACCCGGTACTACGTTCTTGCAGGTCGATTGCCGTATCCCTAAGCTACATTTTTCCAATGGAGCTCCGCTCGTCGTTCAGACGCTTTACAACTCCAACGCGTGACATGCGCCCTGATGAGGCAGTTCACGCGAAACAGCGCATCATAATTCATGCTGGATTTGCAAAGTGCGGGAGTGCGAGCATCCGGACCGCGCTCTTTCAGAATTTTCCCGAGTTACAAAAGCATGATGTTTTTGTTTTTGACAAAGACCTGAGGATTGCGCGAACGGCAGCGGATCTCGTCGGTACACCGATCTGGAGTCTGGTGGAGGCCAGGAAAAAATCCGAAAATCTGGCTCAAAGGCTCGCTGACGAAATTGCGTCGGTTATCAAACACAAGACATATCATCTTGCCATCCTGAGCGCCGAAAATCTGACGAATCCAGGTATGAATGAACTATTCGCAGGGCTGGATAGTCAGTTTGAGGTCTGGGTTATCTTTTATCTACGACCGCAACTCGAATGGATACCATCGGCGTGGAAACAATGGGGCTTGAAGCAGGGTATCTCGCTCAGCGACTTTGTTTCTCAGTGTATTAATGCCTACAGACCATCGTTCAAATTGGCCATTGATGCTTGGAAAAGCGCGTTGCCAGCGGCCAAGATCCATGTCCGCTTTCTCATTCCAGAACTGCTACAAGAGGGAAATCCTGTTCAGGATTTTTTCAAGCTGATCGGGCTGCCGGAAGACAGGTACGAGCTTGAAAGTGAGCGGCGAAATCCCAGCCTTGACGTCTCAATCCTTCACGTGCTCTCCAAGAATCCGCATCTGTTTTCTGGAGTTCATGATAACACTCTGACGCTGGCATTGACGCGCGCCCTGTCGAAAAAGTTCAGATCAAAAAACATTCCAATGCTCTCTCCTGAACAAGAAGCCAGGATCGAAGCATGTTTTCGCGACGAAAATCTTTGGTTACTAAAGACATACTGCGATCGGATCGACGTGGATCATCTCTACCGCGCTTATTTCGCACCACGTGAAGCCGAGTCTAGGTACTCCAACATGAGTGAAATAGATTTGATATACCGTTGTCTTGGAATCATTCTGGAATCGATCGCGTTCGCTGGCGACCAAGTCGCTTCAGACGACACTAAAATTCCAAGCCCGAATGTTTCTAGGGTCAGGGACTAGCTGCATGCCTTTGCAGCAATGCTCCACGTAGACCAGCAAAACGCTCAACAACATCATAAGCGCGCAAACAATCGGTGCAGTCCCTTCCAGATTAGCCAACAAGACCGATATGTTAGTGTGAGTGGTCCACGCGTATCAGCTAGAATTCAATTGCAGAAATGTTCCGATAATGAACCCGGCAATTTCTTACGTCATTGCTTCCATTCAGCGCAGCGGAACGCATTTGCTTTGCAGCATCCTCCGAAGCACCGGCATAGCCGGGTCGCCGGAGGAGCATTTTTTGTCCAAGCCGGAAGAAACCTGGGAAAAACGTTGGGGCATGCCATCGCGCGTCGCCTATGTGCAACACGTTTTGCAGCAAACCACCGAAGCCGATGGAGTCTTCGGCACCGTCGTAATGTGGAGTTATTTCGAACGAATGCTCCAGATGCTGCAGGAAATTCCCGAATACAAGAATCTTAACGGGGCGCACCTTCTCGCGGCTGTTTTCAACAAGCCCAAATATATCTGGATGCGCCGTCGGAATCATGTCGAGCAGGCGGTCTCATGGGCCATGGCATGCCAGACCGGTGTGTGGACTCAAAAAGCTGAGGAGAAATCGCAACCGCGCGCCGTACCGAAGTTCGATTTCAAGGTCATCGACGAATGGTGTAAACGCATCGCGGCGCACGACGAAGGCTGGGCGAATTATTTTCGTGAAAATCAAATTGAGCCGCTGGTTCTTTTTTACGAAGACGTCGTTGCGTCTCACCGCGCCGCGGCTGAGCGCGTTCTGGAATTTCTGGGATTGCCATTTCCGCCGAGCATGGAAATCCCACCCCCAGCCATCGAAAAACAAGCTACTCGAATCTCCGAAGGTTGGGCATCACGATACCTCAAGCTAAAAAGAGCGAAGACAGGCAGGCTTGCGCGCATCATCCGGCGCATGCGAGTCTAAGTAACCTAAGGCGAATGCCAGCAGTATTACCAACACGCAAGCGGCCGCGGTTGCACTTCCCAAAATCAACCAAGCTGGTCGATAAATGAGCGCAAGCCGTCCATGAGCGGCAGCTGGCACTTCGACAACCGGGAATAGTCCGCGATAAGACGCGACGGCGAGTTTTCGACTGCCCAGCCGCGCTTCGTATCCACGAAAATATGGACGCGAAAAAGTGAGCAAGGCCGGACGCTCGCCATTAGGGACATCAACATTTGCTTCCACTCGATTTCGCGAATTATTAATCTGCGAAACAGTTGCTATAGCAAATTGCTCTCCGGGCCGCGAATCAATGGAAGTTATCGAACGCACTCGGGCGAATGGGGCACCGCGTCGATGAAATACGCTACCTTCATCAGTTCTAAGAACCCCTTCCCATTCGGAAGCCGGTTGAGGCGTGATATCCAATTCTCTGGCAATAACAATTCCGTCCACGCCCAACAAAGCTAGTTCGCCATCCTTGCCGGCCTGGTTACTAAGCAAATAACTTCCAACACCGGGATTGATCTCACCGTGAATCGAGGTCGCGAATTCCCGGGCCACGCCAGCGGGCCGAATCGGGCTGTAGCCATTAATAAAATACAATCCCGCCCACATCGATGTGCTACCAGGTCGCAGCGTCTCGCCGACCGGCTGTGGTTTGTATGCCATACAATAAGTCACTTCGGCCCACGGATAAATGCTGAGATAAAGGCGCGCCGGATCGAGCGGTGCGGGTTTAAGCAATTGCTGAGAGAAATTGTACCTGGGAACACCGCAGTTCGTCGGAATGTAAATGTATGTCGCCAGCAACGCCGAAAAAGTGATCGCCACAGGTGCCCATTTCTGAAGTTCAGAATCGCGCAGCGCGATGTCCCAAAGACACCAAACCGCCGCGAGCCCAAGAAAGATCCATGTCAGCGGGAAAGCGTACGAGCCAGCCGTACGCAGCGTTAGCATCGCAATGGCTACACTGGCGGTGAGAACGAGCGCCGCTCTGCCCGGGATCGGTGACCCTGGTCGCAAGTGCAACACTTCTGCCGCGCAGATCGCGAGAACCAAATGAAAAAACGGCAGCCAACGAAAACTCCAGCGAAAAAGCCCAGCTGTCGGAATCATGGAGAGCAAGAGCACCAGCAAGAGCAGCACCAGCTCCCACTTGATTTGCCTAACGAGTGCGCGTCCGCGCCAGGCCAAGCCAGCGATGAGCGCTGTCGAAGGAACAAGCCCGCAAGCCAGCTCAGTTGCTGCGTGTGCCAGAGAACGGCCGGAAAAATCCGCCCAGTTGGCTGTCCAGCATGGCAAGATCAAACCAGGCAGTGCCGCCGGCGGAACAAGCCATTGCCAGTGCGCTGCCGCCGGTTGCAATTCGCGCGCTGAACGTTGAACCAAATCAAGAATCGCGAGCCAAGCCGGAGCGGATAATCCGAAACCGAGTGCAACGCCACACAGCATCGACGAGATCGAGAAAACGTTTCGAGTTTCGACCAACGATTTGATTGCCAGCCATGCAATCAGGAGGAGCAGCATCAAAACCGTGTAGGGAAATCCGCCGGTAACGACGAGGTAAACAAACGGCGCCGGCCAGAGAAATCTCCATATGCTTCGCTGTGGATCGAGAGCGCGCGCCGCGCCCCACCACGCCCAGGGCAACCATGTAAAAGCACCAAGCGCGCCGAACCAATCGGTCGCGCCCCAACAGATGATCCAACCGTTTAATGACGCGACCAGCGCGACAAAGATCGATAAGGGAACTGAAAATTGACGATCGCGCGCGAGCAAGAACGCGCCTACCGCCAGAGCGAAAAGATGCGTAACGGAAACGGCAGCCGCTTGCTGAGGAAACGTGAACGGAAATTTCCAGACCAAGATAATGACTGCATTCACAAAAACTGAGAACACTCCGTACTGAAACTCACCGGCGAGATTGCCGCAGACCCACGAGTAGGGGCTTAAGATTGGCCAATGGCCTTCTGACCAACTGCGCGCCATGTCGGCGAACACGGGCAGAACAGACAATTCATAGTCGTCGTTCCAAAAAACGAGGGGATTGTGCCAGAGAAGAATGAGACAGAAGAAGACGACGATTAGTCCGGCGGAGATTGCGCCAAGAAGATCCGAACGCTTGAATCGCGGCTCGGACATTTAAGACAGCAAACGTCCAACGCCCAACGCCCAACGCCCAATCCTGAACTCAGAGTGGCCGCTCATAGTTTCGCGTTACTTTCCGCCGTCTTGACGCTTGCTGCGAAAATTCTGATCAGTTCCTCTACCTCGTTTAGGCACGCCGGCAGATTTGCCGGCTCACCAAGTCTTTTCAATCGGCTAACGAGGCGCAGCCAACGTTTCGTTTCTCGAAGTTCTTTCAGACAGATTCGCAGCTTGCGAAGAAAATCTTTGCGCGACTCCGCTGCCTCAACTTCGCCGCGATTGGAAAGAGGCGATGTCCCGCAGCGCAAAAGCTGTCCTGCGATATGATTCCCGGCCCTCGTGTTCGGCAGCGATTCAGTTAACTCGACGACATCCACTGCAAAATTAAGCAACCTATCCTCAAGATCGTAGCGCCTATCTCTCCTTCCGGTGTATTCAAAAGTTGGCGATTCATTAACTCGAAATCCGTGCAGCCCCCATCCGATGGTCAGCGTTGGACCTTCAGCGTTCGGCGTTGTTTTGTCTTCTACTTCAGTGTTGGGCGTTCGGCGTTGGGCGTTGAGCGTTTTCTTCTTCATAAAACAACCGGTTTCCCCTCGGTCATCACAAGAACGTTGTTTTCGATGCCGTGTTCGCGCGCGGATTTGAGCAAACGTTGTGGTGGTTCGTGCAGCGGTTCAAAGCCGAGGCGAAAAGTTCCGTAATGCATCGGGATCAAAGTCTTGGCGCCGAGTTCGAGAAAGGCCGTGACTGCTTCCTCTGGATTCATGTGAACCTCCCGGCCGGTTGGCGCTTCGTAAGCACCAATGGGAAGTAGCGCAATCTCGATCCTGTATCGGTCACCGATTTCTCTGAACCCGGGAAAGTAGGCGCTATCGCCGCAGTGAAAAATGGTGCGGCCGTTTGCCGCGATGACGAATCCGCCGAAGTCGCGATGCAGGTCTGCCAGGAACCGTGCGCCCCAGTGATGACAAGGTGTAAGCGAAATTTTGAGCGGACCCAGCTCTACTGTCTGCCAGTAATCGAGCTCATGCACAATGTGAAAACCGAGATCGTGCACCAGGTTTCCCACACCCATTGGCACAACGATCGGCTGGTCGGCCGCTACGCGTCGCAGGGTGCGCCGGTCGAGATGATCGAAATGAGCATGAGTAACCAGGACGAAATCAATCGATGGCAAATGATGAATTTCGAAACCCGGCTGCTTCAGGCGCTTGATTACCTTGAGCCACTTTGACCAGTTCGGGTCGATCAAGACGTTGACTTCGTGGGTCTGAACAAGAAATGACGCGTGGCCGATCCACGTAATACAAATCTCTCCTTCTCGAATTTTTGGGAATTGCGGAGGCGGCGGGGCGTGACGACCCGTCCTTTTAACAAAAAGCGACGGGATCAGGACGCTGGTAAGAAAATTGCGTTTATGCCAATCGGCTCGTGGACGCAGCCGTACTCGCGTGGAACGCTTGGCAATTGCACCGTCCCCCGACTGGCGAACAATGTTTCTCTGGCTCTTTTTTGGGAAACGAATTGGCACGATCTTAGGAAGGATATAAGTCCGCCCCAGCGAAGCAAAACCTTTTGCAGAGCGTGACGGCGACCCCGCACCCCCATCGACAGAGTTGATTGGAATCAAATTCGGGGTTGAGTTGTGCGGATTATGCGAGGTTGGAACGTCTTTATCCCGTTGTTCTTGCTTTTTTCAGTCGCGTTCGCGTCTGAAACGCGCTTGCCGTTCGGCACTGTCTTTAAAGGACAAAACCAGTTCAATCGACTGGTTGCAAAGGCAAAAGCCGGGAACTGGAAAGCCTTATCAATTGGTGAACGGACAGCCGCAGCAGGGCAGGCACTAGTGGGAACGCGCTACAAACATTTCACTCTTGAGATCGACAACCGAATTGAGTCGCCGTCGGTAAATTTTCAGGGAGTGGACTGCTGGACCTTTTTCGAAATCGCGCTCGGTTTCGCCCGAATGCTGAACGAGCCGGAATCGAACTGGACCCCGGAACGTCTGCTGCACTACATCGAGCTGGATCGATACCGCGGCGGAGAATGCACCGGCGATTATCTTTCGCGTCTGCATTATCTGGAAGACTGGCTGTACGATAATAATCGGCGAGGCCTTGTAGAAGATCTGACCCGCGACCTGGGTGGACGCAGCGTTCCACATTCCGCGCGGGAGATGAGCGCCGGCTGGCGACATTATCGTTATCTCGCTGCAAATCGTTCGCTTCTGGGACCCCTTGCGCGCATGGAAGCAAATGTTTCCTCACGCGCTCTTTACGAAATTCCAAAAGACCGCGTGGCAGGAATTGAATCAAAACTGCGCAGCGGCGACATCATCGGGATAATTTCACGAGACGGAAGGGGACTTCGATCAACGGCGCATGTCGGCCTGGCACTGCGAAGCAACGATGGGGTTCTGCACTTCATGCATGCTTCTTCGCCCAGCAATTACGGTCGCGTCGTCGTGGACTCAGAGCTTTCGAAATATTTGTATCGCTACCGCTCTGATAGCGGAATTTTGGTCGCGCGACCCTTGCGCTAGTCAGTTTCCTTCTCGTGAAACTCCGCGAGTAACTTCTCCAACTCGTCCAGAGCGTCATCTGCGTCGACACCGTGCGCCTCAAGGGTAGCTCTCGCACCGCAATCGAGGTTAGCGCGGAGAACGTCAATGAGACTGGAGGCGGAATATCGCTTGCCCTCTTTTACCACCCAAATTTCCGATCGAAAGCTCCTGACGCGTTTGACGAATTGTGCAGCCGGCCGCGCGTGCAATCCGAGTTTGTTGGTAATGCGCACCTCACGTTGCGCTAAAGTGGGCGCTCTCCTGTGTCCGAGTTTCACGCCTGACTCGTCCCCCAGCGCCGATGCAGAAACTTTTCAATCGGTGAGAAGAAAATTTTGTCGGCTAGCAAGCCGATCACGACAATCACAATCATGATCCCGATGACCTGCTCCATGGCACTTAGTTCGCGGCCATAGTGGAGAAGCTGGCCAAGGCCAAAACCGGTCAGAATTGTCACGAAAATCTCGGCAGCCATCAGCGAACGCCAGGCAAACGCCCATCCTTGCTTCATTCCACTAACGATGAAGGGAAGCGCAGCGGGCAGGATCACTTTGAAC
>JBKPGQ010000227.1:0-2784 GCA_046729455.1 Verrucomicrobiota bacterium | reverse complement strand
AGCGATTTCATTTTTAATCGGCGCGCTCGTCAGCCGCTTCGGCTGGATCGCTGTGGGCAAAGTTTCAGGCGCCGATCCCGAAGCAGTGTTTGCCTCGCAGCGTTAATGGTGTAGCCGCGGGCGCTGACGGCGGCGGTGCACGTGGCCACGTCTCGGATTGCCGAGGTCAGCGCCCTCGGCTACCGCGTTTCCAATATTACGCGCTCGATGTGCGAGTAAATGTTAAACGATGGCGGACGCAAAAATCCGATCAGCGTTTGATTGCTTTCCCGCGCAAAATCGACAGCAAGCGTCGAAGGCGCTGAGACCGCAGCAACAATGGGAATACCCGCCGCGAGCGCTTTTTGTACGATTTCGAACGAAGCGCGCCCGCTCACCAGAAGGATATGTCGATCCAGCGGAAGTAATCCATCGAAGAACGCGCGGCCAATCGCTTTGTCCACGGCATTGTGGCGTCCAATGTCTTCGCGGACAATTTTCAATTCGGCGCTTGAATCAAAAATTCCTGCAGCATGAATTCCGCCGGTGCGCGCGAAATCGCTCTGCGTCTTTCGCAATTTTTCCGGAAGTGAGAGGAGCGTTTCAATATCGATTCGAACATTGGTCGATTCGATCGCTGAAAAATTTTGCCGGATCTCGTCAATGCTCGTCTTGCCGCACAGTCCGCAGCTGCTCGAAATCGTCCCGAAACGTTGCGCAGAGTTAAGCTTCAGCTTCACGCCTTCGGCAAGATCGACGATCACTCTATTGTCGCCCTCTCGCGAAATTCTCGCGATCGCGCTTCGATCGTGCACAATCGCTTCGGAAACGAGAAAACCAGCAGCGAGTTCATCATCGTGACCGGGCGTGCGCATGGTCGTGGCCAAAGGTTTATCGCCAATTCGAATTTCGAGCGGCTCTTCGATCGTCAGATCGTCCCGCAAATATTCGAGCGAGCCGTCCTGTCTTCGGCGGATAATTCTTCCCGGACCGATGCCTGGCGCTTCTTTCATCATTGAGGATTTCAGATATTGTTGCAGCCGGTGGAAATCTGTCACTTGTACATTTCGCCGGGACACAATTTCGTGGGCCATCACGGTCGCGAGCCGGACACGCTCCCCATGATCGAAGTGCCGGGGATCGAATGTGTCGCGGGTCGCGGGATTCGCGGCGATCGTTACTTCGATTTTAAGGACGACTACAAAGGCCAGATCACATTTTTCTCGCTCGATGTCTTCGATGGCCTATGCGCCGCACTCGATTTACACGACTGCTCGCCAGCTGCGGCGCGGCGCAATGTTATCACGCGCGGGGTTGATTTGAACGAGTTGATCGCCAGGGAATTCGAGGTTCAGGGCGTTTGTCTGTACGGGACGCAGGAGTCCGCGCCTTGTTACTGGATGGATCGAGCATTCGCGCCAGGCGCCAAGGATTTTTTGAAAGGACGCGGCGGTCTGCGAGCCAAAATTCTCAGCGACGGCAAACTGCGCTCGACTGCGCTCGTTCCTACCGCAGCGGGATGAACATCAGCGCGGTATTGCTCGCCGGTGGCGAATCACGCCGGATGGGCAAGGACAAAGCGACACTTTTGTTTCGAGGAAAGCCGCTCTGGCAAATTCAGCTCGAACTGTTGCGGAAATTGGCGCCGACCGAACTCTTTGTCTCCGCGCGCACCGATCCGCCCTGGCGCCCCGCCGACGCGCAGTTTGTCGCAGACGATCCTCCGTCGCGCGGACCGCTCAGCGGCCTTGCTGCATCGCTGGCGAAGACACGCACTGAACATCTGCTCGCGCTTGCTATCGACATGCCGTTCATGACGGAAAAATACCTAACGTTTCTTTGTAATCAGATTGAGCCGCGCCGTGGCGTGATTGCAAAAATCGAGGATCGCTTCGAGCCGTTGGCGGCGATTTATCCGCAGGAAGCGCTCGCGAATGTTCAGAGCGCATTTTCTGGAGATGATTTTTCACTGCAAACAGCGACTGGCAGTCTCGTCGCAGCCGGAAACCTTCAGGTGTTGCTCGTCGAATCACAGGAAAGAAAGTTGTTTCTGAATTTGAACGAGCTTTCCGACTTGGCGGCACTGTAGCCACGGCCCTGTGGGCCGTTTGTTCGCGCAAATCTACAAATTTGCACGACCGGCCACAGGCGGGTGGCTACAGCGTTCTTGCAAGACGCAAAAAGATGCTCTTGAAAGTCAGCTGCGCCTGATCGATATATTCGCTTCGATTTGGGATTGTAATGCAACTGTCCATCTTCCGGGCCGCAGCTCTGTTTTTTTTGATTCCGGCGTGCGCCTTTTCCGCCAGCAACGTGGTGAATCTTTCGCATTACGACATGATGCGGCCGGATTTCGTCGCGATGAAACGCGAAGGAATTATCGGTGTGATTCATGAAGCCACGTATCCGCATTTGGTACGCGATGCGAAATATTTTGAACGCCAGCAGGCGGCGACACGCGCCGGTTTGCTTTGGGGAGCCTATCACTACGCCAACGCGAGCGATCCGGTCCGTCAAGCTGATCATTTTCTAAGTGCCGTAGCCAGCGCATGGGCGCAAGTCGACTCTGCGGCGCGAGGCCCGGGCGTCCTGCTGGTCCTTGAGTTCGAAAAGAATGGTCATTATCCCGGTGGCACGATGCGGGTCGATCAGGCGGTTGCTTTTGTTGAGCGAATTCGCCAACGCACCGGCATATATCCGGGCATTTATTCCGGCGAATATCATCTGCGGCAGGCCCTGAATAGCCGCCAGGTGACTAACGCGCAGAGAAGCGTGCTGGCGAATTGCTGGTTATGGATGGCAAAT
>JBKPGQ010000226.1:0-5657 GCA_046729455.1 Verrucomicrobiota bacterium | reverse complement strand
GGCTACAGGGCACACCTCGGGTGTCAGCGTCCCTGGATCAGATCAGTCGAATACAAATGAGCGCGAGTGGCGCCAGCGAATGCGGAGTCCACTCTACGCGTGAGAAAACAAGCGAGTCGGCCGCAGTTTGATCGAACACTGTTGCTGCAACCGCCGAGGGCGGGGTTGCAAGATTTTGTCGATCTAAACCGGACTTTGCGAACGGCTGCACCGGCGGCCCGGTGCGTTCGTGGGATGTTTTGCAACATGCTTTATTCGCACAGCATGCTGGCTGGCATGCAACCGGACTCGATGCATTCGATAGAATGCACGACATCACCGGCAATCGCAGTGTCGCCGCCCAGAGCGCCAGCCCTACTGCAACAGACACCGTGACCTTGCTAAACATCAGGCTGTTCATAGCACGATCAGGGCCGCTAGTCGAGTTCGACTAAAAACGTAGGCTCGTCGCGGATCTAGCGAATGCCCATGCAAAAACAAAGGTCGCAATTCGGAGGTAAACCCAGCTCGCGCAGCGACAGCAACATGCAAACAACTCGATTCATTACTATGGGGAAAAGTAACGGAAGTGTTTCTTTTGTTGGGCTTCACAGGACTGGATTATGAGCGATATGGGAGCCATGCATACCGAACAGAACAGCCTTGGGTTGGTCGAGGCTCCATCAGATAAGCTTCAATCAACAATCTTAGGATCAATGCTCCCATGAATCCAAACAAAGCACTCTGGGAAAAAGGCGACTTTACGCGCATCGCCAAGAGCATGCGAGAAAGCGGGGAGGCGCTCGTTCAGCAACTCGGGATCACAAAAGGGCTCAAGATTCTGGATCTCGGATGCGGCGATGGCACGACAGCATTGCCGGCGGCGAAACTTGGAGCCGATGTGCTTGGTGTTGATATCGCACGGAGCCTCGTTGAGGCTGGGAACAAGCGAGCCGGAGAACATGGCCTCACCAACTGCATATTTCAGGAAGGCGATGCGTCCGATCTGCACCAGTTACCGGATCAGGCGTTTGACCTAGTCGTGACTATCTTTGGAGCGATGTTCGCGCCCAAGCCGCTTGAGGTTGCCAAGGAGATGGTGCGCATAACCCGCCCGGGCGGTCGCATCGTGATGGGCAACTGGATTCCCAACGATCCAACGTTGGTGGCGCAGATCTTGAAGATCAGCTCAGCTTACACGCCGCCACCCCCGGAAGGTTTCGTCAGTCCGATGACGTGGGGGATCGAGAGCAATGTAATCGAGCGATTTGCTGGCGCAGGAGTTCCCGTCAAGAAGATATCCTTCGCGCGAGACACATTTACATTCAATTTTCCCAGCGCACCGTCAGCGTTTGTGAATGAATTCAGGAATTTTTATGGGCCAACCATGAATGCCTTCGAAGCCGCAGAAAAGAATGGCCGAGCCGGTGACCTGCAGAAAGAGCTGGAAGATCTGTTCAACAGCCAAAACAAAAGCCCGAGCAAGGATGCCACGTCTATTCCTGCAACCTTCCTGCGCGTTACAGTGGCGGTCTGAAAAGATCCGTGCGCGGGAGCGAAAAGCATAATTACACCAAGATCACTTAACCAAGTGATGCAGCCAACCGCTGGCCGCGCGCTAGTGCTCTTTGATAGCTCTGCGCCAACAATGGTAGAATTGCTCCACTCACTGCCGACGTGCGTAGTTCCTTCAGCCTCTTCGCATGGAAAGAACCCTTGTTGCGCTGTGGTTTGCGGATATTGCCGGGTATAGTGCGCATGCGGCCAAGGATGAAAGCGGCGCCTACGCCCCACTTTCTTCGACGCGCATTATTACTACGCGCGATCCTGTTTCAAAGGCGGAGATCTCGAGAAATCGCTTCGTCTTTTTCAGCAAGCGCAATCCGTGCGGCCGGATGACTACCAACCCGTTTATTTGGAAGCTCTAGTGTTAACGAAACTCGGGCAACATGACGAAGCTCGCCGGGCTTACCAACGGGCGTTAGAGTCCAGTAACCAATACTTGGACCTTCACCCTGACGATGCGCGTACGTATGTTTTAGGCGCCGGAGTATTGGCCAGATTGGGAGAAACTGAGCGTGCGACGGAATGGGCTGATCGAGCGATGTCGTTAGCTTCTGACGACGATGCGATCTTGTATAACGCCGGTTGTGCGTTGGCGGTAGTGGGTGAAGAAGAACGAGCGCTTGATGCGTTGGAACGCGCTATCGGTGCCGGTCTCGCGGGAGGAGATTGGATTCCCCAGGACCCTGATTGGGAACGGCTGCGCAACCATCCACGGTTTCAGGCACTGGTTCAGCGGCTGGCTCGATAATGGTGGCTGCGTTATTCGATCACGGACATAGCGATCGGAGCGTTGGAAACAGCACATTGGCACCTATTTCTTTCGCCGGAAGTGAGTCTCTGAATAAGTGTTGAAATCGTGATTTGGCTCGGCTAACGCAAACGTCTCAACAAACTCGTTATCGTTTAGAATTCGATAAGTCTCTCGGGCTCGCCAGCCGGGTGCGATGTTCTCGATTGCAGTACTTACAAAAACGATTGTGCGGCGGTCTTCCGAGATGCTTTCGGCAGCGAACTGATTCACGAATCCTTCGATGTGAAATTGGCGAAGCACGAGCTTCTTCGTGGACTTGTCGTAACTGAAGAAGCCAATATCCTCGTGCTTCTCGCCTTTTGGATTCTTCTCTTGTGGCGGATAAGAAGAGGTGTTCACAATATGAATGAACCGATCATTCAGAATGAACGAATACTCACGTTGTGCCTTGCCGCTTCCAGGTTCGCCCTTCACGTCGCCTTCCCATCTACCAACGAAAAACCGCAATGGGTTCCAAGGATCTTCTTGCGAATTATCGGCTTGGTCCGCGAGCAGCATCTCGCATAGCAGGAGAGGCATCAGCGCGACAGTAAAAATCATCGACCGCACTTTGTTCACAGTGTCGACGATACCTTGACGGCACCCCGGTGGATTGTAAAAATCGGACGACGTTATATCAAAAAGCCACGTTCGGCCGCGTGAGAAGCTCTCCCGGCATAATACCTGCGAATTCGCGGAATTCGTGGTTGAAGTGCGCTTGATCGTAGTAGCCGCTCGCAACCGCGGCATATGTCAACGTTTCCTGGCGACATTGTCGAAGCCGATGTAATGCGCGGACGAACCGTATAACGCGCGAAAATTTCTTCGGACTCACACCTACAGCGTTTTCGAATCTCCGACCAAGCTCGCGCGTGCTCGTGCCAATTGCTGCCGCAAGGTCTGCAATTTTCAGTTCGCTTGCGTCGCGCTCAATTAACCGCAAAGCTCGATCCACCAATACGTCTTCATGGCGATTATCTGCAAGGGCAGTAAGCAACATTTCTTTGACGATCGCGATCCGGCCGGTCATCGTGGCGGCTATCGCAATTCGGTCTGTGAATTCGCCACTCGATCGCTTCCAAATTTCAGCGGTATCAACCACTCCACCAGCAACCGCTTTCAATGATCCTGGTAGAAACCGGTATGCGCCATGTGCGTGGAAGCGGACAGCGACAAAACCGATTTGGCCCCGTGGTTCAATCTCAATGAATCGGTTCATCTGTCCGACCACGAAGCTCTGCGGTTGGATGCGGCTATCCCCGTTCGCGAAATAGGTGCAAAAGCGATCGCAAAAGTGAAAGACAAGTTCAACGCAACCGTCAGGGAGAATTCTTTCGCGGGGAGCGTCGCGAATTGACCGATCATCCTCTAACGACCAGATCAATTTTACAAATGGCGTCAGTACCGCCGGCATCGGATACTCGCGGTAGCGTGGCTGGTTCATTACGTCGTCGATCTTATCGCTTTCATGACTTCGGATTCAAGCGGAGCGTGTTCTTTGATTTTCAGACTCGAATGCGAAGTCGTGTTCCACATCAACCGGTTGATATAGCAACGCGAGAAACGCTGAAGTTCGTAGCATCGCACCTCCCACGCGGAGCCACGATTCTGGAGGTTGGATGCGGCGATGGACAGGTTGCCAGTCAGCTTTTGAAATGCGGATATCGCGTTACCGGCCTGGACTCAAACTCGGATATGATCGCGAAGGCTCGGACCCGAGGTGTTCCGACCATTATCGGATTGTGGCCAAAATTCGACAGCAACGTTGCATTCGACGCCATCGCCTTTACACGATCATTGCATCACATCAACCCACTAAGCGAAGCGATTGTTCGTGCGAGAGACTTATTAACTCCGGAGGGATTGCTTCTGATCGAGGATTTCGCCCCCGATGAAGTTAACGAGGCGACGGTTCATTGGTTTGTGAAAGTTCTCCGTTCTAAAAAAGCCAAAGCGCTGATTAATCTAGTAGCCGGTCAGATTGCTACAGAACTTCTCTCCGCGGCCGATGTGATGCAGACATGGCGCCAGAATCGCGGGCACGACCTTCATTCGTTTACGACCATGAGTGAGGCAATCGCCGAGCGATTTCTAGTTCGCGAAAATCAGTCGGTCCCCTATTTTTATCGATATCTGATTCCGATCCTTCCGAACACTCGGGCGGCTGCTTCGTTTGTGGATGGGGTTTTCCATCAGGAAAAATTTCTAAGCCAAGGCGGCGAAATCGTGGCTCTCGGCCGGCGAATCATTGCCTCAAATGATAGATAGCGCGCAAAGCGCCTGTTCTCGCATTGCTCGTGAGTCTTTTTCGCTCAGGGTCGATGCGCGCGGCCATTACGGCGTTGAAATATGACTGGTGTCCGCGCGAATCGACCGCTTTCGACCGCTGACAATCAATGCCTTTGCGGGGAAACTCATTGTTCCGCTCACAAAGTATTGCCGCGCTGCATCGGCCACAGCCTGCTTTATGGCTGGTAGTTGAACGGCGGTGAGTCCAGCGATTTTTTCGCGCAAAGTTCCGGACATTTCCGTGCGCAATTGCCAGAACTGCTCAAATGAGATTGGCGCTTTAATCTGAAAATTCAGCTGGCGTTCGGTCACATTTTTTGCGCCAGCGTTTTTCAAGATTCGAGCCAGCTTATTGGGAGCGGCAAAACGAAATGCCTCTGGTGCGTCCGGGTTCTCCTGAGGAGCCTCCACAAATCGGTCTATCACGTCTGTGACCGTCGAAAAGAAAGGATTAGCTTCCTTTGGGCCCCAGACGACAAACGACACATATCCATTCTCAACAATCACTCTCAGCGCCTCCCGCACTGCAGTGGCGGGATCGACGAAAAACATTGCTGACAATCTGCCTACAGCTGCATCAAAGGTACAGTCCGCAAAAGGCAGGTCATCGGCAGAACATTGCCTAAACCGGATGTTTGTCAGGTGCTTCCTGCCCGCCTCTGCCCTAGCAGTCTCGACCATACCCGCTACAGGATCGGTGTACATTACTGATCCCGTTGGCCCGACAATGCACGAGATTGTGAGCGATGGCTCACCGCTTCCACCCCCGATGTCGAGTACGTTCTGGCCGATCGCGATTCGGGCTTCTTCGACGAGACCAGATGTTAATGGCGCGAACATCTGTGCGATCAGCAGCCGATACTTGTCCCAATACCGCGCAGAGGTTTGCCACGCGTCCAGTGCTTTGTTTTGTTCGTCGCGCATCATTCGGGTTCGACGGAAGTTATCCCGCGTCTAGTTCGGCGCGAGCGAGAGGGTGCCGAAGGAGTTCCGCGAAGATCTTCCACGCACGCGAATCGGGGCCTAACCAAGC
>JBKPGQ010000225.1:0-4233 GCA_046729455.1 Verrucomicrobiota bacterium | reverse complement strand
CCGGAGCGCGCACCTGGTTGCGGCTCGCGGCCGGTTGCGGTCTCATGGTATGTCTGCTGGCCATCTTCTTCACCATCTATCCGATCATTGATGTGCCCAACCCGTTAGTTTTCGCCGCAAAGATCATCGCCGTGTCTCTCGTGGCCAATCTCATCGGCATTACTATCTTTGCGCTTAGCTACAAACGCCGCAGCGCTACTTGAAACTCGACGGCTTTAAGCCGTCGATTTTCAGCGGCAGTTATCGATTACCCAGCGCAGATAATCAGGCGATCCAGCGTCGATCTTGATGCATATCAGCTCAGCGACTTCGTATGGATGAAGCGAACGGAGCTTTTCCTCGAAGGCCGTCTGTCGATCCTGGGTCGTTTTGAAGAAGACCATGACCTCGCCTGCGGTCTCGATTTTTTCCTTCCAGTGATAAATGGAGTGAACGGCCGGAAGGAGGTTGGCGCATGCCGCTACCTTTTCTGCAACTAACTCTTCCGCAACGCGATTGGCTGTCTCCACATCAGGAAAAGTGCTGATAGCCAGTAAAATTTGATCGGCCATTGGTCAGGGGAAAGCCGTCATTCCGAGCCCTTCGGCTTCCCTCAGGAAAGGTTTCGTCGAGGAATCCCGTTGCATGACTCTACGCTACCATCACGGGATCCTTCGACCCCGAAAGCTTTCGGGGCTCAGAACGACAGCTTCGGCAAATCCAACCGCCGCCGAGGACGATGTCACCATCGTAAAACACGGCTGCTTGCCCCGGAGTCACAGCCCTTTGCGGATCGTCCAGCCGCACATGGGCGCGCCCGTTTTCGAGTTGCGTCAGCGTAGCGCGTGTCCCTGGATGGCTATAACGAATCTTTACCGTGCACTCCAACTCGTTGTAACGGTGGTCGCCGTCGATGCCGGTCGTAGGATGCCAATTCACTCGATCGATCTCGAATTCGTCTGTAACTAAATCGTCAACATCTCCCACAATGACGCGATTCGTCGCCGGCTCCAGATCGACAACGTAGCGCGGCTGCGACGAGCCGCCCGGCAACCCTTTGCGTTGTCCTATCGTAAAAAGTTCAATGCCGTCGTGTTCACCGAGAAAATTCCCGGCAACATCGTAAATCTCACCGCGATGAAACTCATTTTCGACCAGATGTGAGCGTAAAAATGCTTTGTAATCGTTCCCGGGAACAAAGCAGATTTCCTGGCTATCTACCTTGTTGGCAACTTTGAGGCCTAACGAGTGCGCGATCTCGCGGATTTGCGGCTTGGTCATTTTGCCGAGCGGAGTCAACGCACGTCGAAGCTGGGACTGGCGCAAACTGAAAAGGAAATAGGACTGATCTTTACGCGCGTCCAGGCCCTTTCGCAAAATTGCGTGATCAGCGTGATGTTCAATGATCGCGTAATGCCCCGTTGCAATGTAGTTGCAACCTAGGGCCGCAGCTTTGCTCCAAAGATTGCCGAACTTGACCTTCTCGTTGCACATCACACACGGGTTTGGTGTGCGGCCGGCCTGGTATTCGCTCGAGAAATAATCAATAACCAGTCGCTCAAACTGATCAGCTTCATCAACGACATAATGCGGAATACCCAGTGAATGCGCCACGCCGCGCGCGTCGGCGATCGCCTGTGGGCCGCAGCATTTGTCTTCCGCGCGCGAGATACAGTCCTGCGGCCATACTTTCATGGTTACGCCGACGACGTCGTAGCCGTGCTCGCGCAACAAATATCCCGCCACGCTAGAGTCCACTCCCCCGCTCATCCCCAGTAAAACGCGTTGTTTCGTTCGATTCATGCGAAACAAAGAATTTCGATGAACAGCCAACTGAGTCAATGCTCTGTAGCCGCTTCGCTGTGCGAAGCGAAACGCTCAGGTGTTTAACACATACGCGCCGCGCGCCCGGCGGTCGCGCCCTACCACATACGCGCAGCCGTATGACGCCTGCTGCTCAGTACGGCTTCGCTGCCCGACTTACGAACTCGCTTCCCCTCAGCGTAAAACGCCACGGATAATGTGCAGAACGCGTGATACCAATGCGTTTATCGGCTACCACATCCGCAGACGTTCTTTTATTGCGAGCAAAGCAGTGTCGCGGGTCGGAGCACAAATCCATTTCATGATGACGATTGGTAATGTCGAGTGCCTGCGTCAGTTTGCCAGGTCCTGAGCAAAGACGTTTCACGTCGTTAAGTCCGCGGCGTTTCTTCATTTGTTCGATCCCTCTCCTCGGCTCCAGCGCGCGAATCAGGACAAAACCGTTCTCATCGCCTTTCACCAACACGTTTAGCATCCAATGCATTCCATAATTGAAATAGACATAGGCCGCACCGGCGTTATTTCGCTCGATAAAGCTGCGAGCGCTCGGCCGGGTAAACGTATGCGCGGCCTCGTCGTTGATCGCCGCGTACGCTTCCACCTCCACAACGATCCCCGAGCAATCGTCCCAAATTAATTCTGTGCCGATCAACTCGCGCGCACAAATGAGCGGATCGCGCTTAAAGAAAGACGAATGGACGATCTTGCTCAATACAGCAACGCTCCTTATTTGATGCATCGGTGTTCCCTGAGTATTTCGATAGTCTTGTCGATAGGCAGTGCCTCGACCGTGTGTCCATTTCCGCTCATTGTCGTCGCTCGAAACATCGAGTTGTAGATGGCTTCTTCGGTAGCTTCGATCACAGCCAGAAACAGCGGCGACATCGCATCGTTGGTCAGTAGTTCCACATGTCGCGTCTGCGGCTTCCTAGAAGTGTGAATTCGTAACTGTGGTGCAGTCGAGAATGCGATTGCATAATCCCCGCTACCATTCGAGGCGGCACTTCCAGTGCGGGCCATGCCCAGGCACCCCCTCGCTGCGAGGCGCCTAAGGTTCCGCGCATCGATGGGCGCGTCTGTCGCGATGACGATCATGCACGACCCGTCTGCCTTGTCTTTCCCGTGGCCTTGCTGCAGCTCGTTATGTAAGTAGTACTGACCTAATTCCTGACCAACGGGAGCGCCGGCGATCGTGAGGACGCCCCCAAAATTCGTCTGCACGAGAACCCCGACCGTGTACCCACCAAGATTCTCAGGCAGCTTTCGCGACGAAGTTCCGATCCCTCCCTTCCAACCAAATGCCACAGTCCCGGTACCAGCCCCTACATTCCCTTCTTCAACCGGGCCGCTCTTCGCTTTCTTGATAGCCGCGAAAACGTCGTCTGGTGTGATGTGACGCCCGCGAATGTCGTTCAAATATCCGTCATTCGTCTCGCCAACTACTGGATTGATCGAAAGGACGTCCTCGTTTCCCGGCAAAGTCAGGACGTAGCTCGTCAGCGCATCTGCGACTTGCGGCACGCTTATTGTGCTTGTCAGCAGGATCGGAGTTTCGATCTCACCCAATTCATCAACTTGGGTAGAGCCAGTAAGCTTTCCAAAACCGTTTCCAACGAAAATCGCGCCGGGCACCTTGTCTCGGTAGAGATTATCCGAATGCGGCAGAACGGCTGTCACACCGGTACGGACGTTGTCCTCGCTAATAATTGTCGTGTGGCCGACTTCAACCCCGGCTACATCCGTGATGGCATTAACCGGGCCAGTCGGCAGAATGCCGACTTTCAGCCCTAAATCCGAAGTGCGAGGCCGTGTATCGGAACTTCTGCTTTGAGCAGAAACAAGGGAGGGGAGCATTAAGAAGGCGGCGACAGCGATGAGTCTATGAGCCATGTAAAAAAGTCGGACCAAATCTGTGCGCACAAAATCAAAATTCCGCCGATCGTTCGAAGTCGTGCCTCACATCTTCACTACAGCGCGCAGTTCGAAGTGGTTGATGGAACTCCGGCCTCTTTCGTGCTTCGCCAACTCCCTTTGTAAACAGATTAGCCTGGCGGCTTATAGTAAACGTGAATCGTGACTTTACTGTCGACAGGTTTGCCGTTGCGGAATGCGGGAATGAATTTTGCGCCATTGAAATCGGACAGGGCCGCCGGGCCGAAGCCCAGATACGGGGGCTCCTCGGACACAACCTGCATGCTTTTCAGATTCCCCGCAGCATCGACCTCGACCGCGAGTTCAACGGCACCGGTCAAACTCACCGTCGTCGGGACTTCAGGATAATGTGTCCCGGTGAATTTTGAGTCCTGACCGACATAGGGTTGCGGATCGATGAAATCGCTTTCCTTCTTAAGTTCATCGAGTTGCTGATTAGCGAAAACACGCAGCCGCGGTTTACCATTCACAACCGCGAAGGTCACCGTACCGTTGAAA
>JBKPGQ010000224.1:0-1260 GCA_046729455.1 Verrucomicrobiota bacterium | reverse complement strand
CCGCGCGCACAATGAAACGCTTTCCGTCGTCGCGGTGCGCGTCAGCTACGAAGATCGTTCGCCCGCTGGAATCAATCGCTGAAACGCTCAATCACAACCCGCGTTCGGCCTCATCCGCTTCCCTCGCCAACTGCGTCATATAGGCAAAGAACGCCTGCGATTGTCCGATGAAAAGCCCCATGTCCGTTAGGAACCTGAGAGCACCCATGGCGGCGCCTTGCGTGTTCGTTGGCCGAATGACCGAGACAATAGGGAGGTTTCGACTTAGGAACGGACATGGCTCGGGCATGATCAGGGCCTTGTCGAAGAGCTCGTTCTCCACCTCCAAATCCGGAAACCTCACTCTAACACCCGTTACCGGATCGACGGCAGACAGAGGAGGCGCGTTACCCGCCACATCCGACCAGGTTTGAAAGTGCATGGTCTCGGTCGGGCCGATGCTCATGAGGATACGCAGCACTTCCACATCGGTGGCCCTTTGCGCCAGCTGGGGATAGAGGCTGTTGCCACCTTGTTCGATCGTTGGAAAGTGGAAAGCCGCAGTATTCGCGATCGCCTGAAGGAAATTAGGATCCGTTGTGTCCGCATCGGTCCTGGGAATTGCCGTATGCTGGTTCACCCCTAAAGTCGGGACGGCCTGCGGAAACGTATGGTGTGGATCCAGATCCGGGTTATGGCTGTCGTCGCGGTAGCGTGTCCACCAACTGGTGTCGACGGTAAGTTGCGTCAGGTTAGTGAGCCGATGTCCGATCAAGTCTTCGTTCACTCCGGTCGCTGTGCTTCCCATCAGAGTGCGAAACGCATCGAGATTCGCAGGAGCCGCCCCCCTGGCGACAAGATACGCGTTGAGGAACTGGTGATGCGTGATCTCATCATCGGTGTTGTCATGGATGTAGTCTCCCATTTCATCCTCAATAACCTCCAGGGCCTCAGTATAGTCTTCGTTCCCGGTTCCGCCTGGGACTTCGTCGTCTTGGATGCCGCCGAGTTCGTTGTATTGGATCCAAAAGTCGGCCTCGAGTAGCTCCAGCGCCGCCGGGAAGCGAAGTAGGGCCGCGTCTCCGGCTGAAAGACTGCCACTTGCCTCTGCGGTTCGGATGCTGCTCAACAGTCCCGCGCCGACGGTTCCTGCTCCCAAGGCGATCGTTTTACCCAGAAAAGAACGACGGCTGATGAACCGTTTCCGGGGTTTACCTCTCTTCTCCAAGTTGTCCTCCAGAGCACGATCCTCGCTCTTACTAAAATCATTTGCTGTAAGGT
>JBKPGQ010000223.1:0-9399 GCA_046729455.1 Verrucomicrobiota bacterium | reverse complement strand
GTCATCTATGGTACAGTCCGCCTGATCGAAAAAGATAATGAGAGTTTCCTGGCTTGGGCCAAAGAACCTTACGCGTGCATCATCTTCAATTTGCTCACACTCCACACACCGGGTGGCATTGAAGCGTCAGTGCGCTCCTTTCGCGGCTTGATTGATTTGGCGATAGCCCGCAGCGGAAGTTATTATCTGACTTACCACAAGTTCGCGAAACCAGAGCAGGTCGTGGCGTGCTATCCTCAGTTCAAACAATTTCTAGAGTTGAAAAGAAAGTACGATGCGGCTGAGCGCTTTCAGAGTGATTGGTACCGCTACTATCGGAAGCTCTTTGCGAGCTCGTGACTGGAGGAGTAACAGCACCATTTTCATGCCGCACGTCGCCATCATTGCCCTGATTCTGATTCTGGCGCGCGTCTTCACTGAACTGTGGCTGAGCCGACTGAACCAACATCACGTACATGCGCATCGGAATGAAGTGCCGCCTCCATTTCGCGGAGTCATGGACGAGGCGACGTATCGCCGTTCGGTTAGTTACACGCTGGCCAAGAACCGCTTTGGGGATATCGTCAACGTATTCGATGCCGCAGTGCTCATCGCAGCGCTTTTTAGCGGCGTGTTGCCATGGGCGTTTGGGAAATTCAGCGCGAGCGTTGGCACTTCCGTCTGGACGATGGCTGGCTTTCTCTTAGGCACAGGAATCGTGTTGAACCTTCCCGGACTGCCGTTCGCCTGGTACGCGCAATTCAAACTCGAAGAGCGATTCGGTTTCAACACCACAAGCATGAAGACGTGGATCGTCGATCGTATGAAAGGATTGCTGCTCGCAGTGTTGCTCGGCTATCCCATGCTTATGTTGGTCTTGAAACTGATCGAGTGGACTGGCGCGAACTGGTGGATTTGGGCGGCGGCGGTTATCATCGCGTTTCAGTTGCTTCTACTGCTCATTACACCGGCAGTCATCATGCCGCTCTTCAACAAGTTCACACCGCTGCCGGAAGGAGCGTTTCGCGAGCGGTTGTTTGCACTGGCGTGCCGCACTGGTTTTCCTACGCGCAGCATTGACGTGATGGATGGCAGCAAACGCTCGCGCCACTCCAACGCCTTCTTCACGGGGTTCGGACGTTTTCGAAAAATCGTTCTGTTCGACACACTGATCGCGCAGCTCAGCGAGCCCGAAGTGGAATCCGTGCTCGCGCATGAAATAGGCCACTACAAAAAGCGCCACGTAATTAAAATGCTCAGCATTTCGATCGCTGGTGTGTTTGTGGCGTTCGCTGCGATCGCGTGGCTGGCGCGTCAGCAGTGGTTTTATCATGCATTCGGTTTCGAGCATCAGGCAGGATTTGTCGCCGCGAATGTCGTTCCAGCGATACTGCTGTTTGCCCTGCTGGGCGGGACCATAACCTTCTGGGTTTCACCGTTCGTTCACGGCTGGTCGCGCCATTTTGAATATGAGGCGGACGCATTCGTTCGTGCGGCGATGGGAGAAACGCAGTCACTGATTCAAGCGCTGCGCAAACTGAGCGAAAAAAACCTGAGCAATCTCACACCGCATCCGCTCTACAGCAGCTTTTATTACTCCCATCCGACCTTGCTTGAACGGGAACGTGCGCTGCGAGTAACGACTTAGCGCGAGTAAAGGAATGCTTATAACTGCGCGCTGCATGTTCCTTGTCATGTTGAGCGAAGCGAAACATCTCTGGCTATTTCCTGTCACGTTGTGAAATAAATGACCTGAGATCCTTCGCTTCGCTCAGAATGAGAGGGTCTTACTATGTCGAAAGTCATCGTTGTCGGCACTGGAATTAATGGTGTTACCGCTGCGATCGAACTAAAGAAGCGCGGCCACGCAGTTATCCTGATCGATCCAGGACCGTTGCCGCATTCGCTCGCTGCATCCACCGACATCAGCAAAGCGGTTCGCGCAGCTTACGGTGCGGATGAAGATTACACAGAGCTTGCAGAACGCTCCATCAACCTCTGGCGCAAATGGAACGAAGAATTCGGCGTCGAGTTATATCACGAGACTGGCGTGATGTTCGTGCGCCGTCGAGAGATGCAGCCGGGCGATTTCGAATACGAAAGTTTCAAAACACTGGAACGGCGCGGACACAAGGTTGCGCGAATGAATTCGGCACAACTATGGAAGCGGTTTCCGGCTTGGAATCCTGAATTGTTTCTAGATGGCGTTCTTGAGCTCGAAGCGGGTTACGCTGAGAGCGGACGCGTCGTTGCCATGCTAATTGAGCGCGCGAACTCCGCCGGCATTGAGCTTCGCGAAAGCTCCAGGTTTTCTCATTTAGATGAAGGCGATGATCGCGTGAAAGGAATTGTACTCGACAACGGAGGGCGCATTGCGGGGGATCACGTCGTAATGGCCGTCGGCGCGTGGACGCCGTATCTCCTGCCTTTCACGAAAAAGTTTTTTCGTGCCAGCGGACAACCGGTGTTCCACTTGGAACCTGCCCGACCTGATCTCTTTGCACCTGAGCGTTTCCCCGTCTTTGGCGCGGACATTACGACGACGGGCTATTACGGATTCCCGCTTGATCGTGATGGCATTGTGAAGATCGCAAACCACGGGTCAGGACGTGCGATGTCCCCCGACTCTTCCCAACGCGCCGTTACTTCTGAGGAGGAAGAGAACCTTCGCGAGTTTCTATCATGGGCATTCCCCGCGCTCGCCGAGGCTCCAATTGTTTACACCCGCGTGTGCATGTATTGCGAAACGCACGACGGAGATTTTTGGATCGCGCGAGATCCGGAGCGTGAAGAACTGGTGATCGCTGCAGGCGATTGCGGACATGGATTCAAATTTGCGCCGGTGCTCGGCAAAATTATTGCCGATGCAGTCGAGGGAAAATCCAATCCGATCCTGGAAAAATTTCGTTGGCGACCCGCAATACCTGTGGGAACCGGCACGGACGTTGCGCGTTTGCGGGGCGGTATGAATCGATAACGCGATCCTTGGAAAAGAATTAAGATTCTGATTAAAGTCGCGTCTATCGGCCCGCAACTATACGGCGATACAACGCTTCGTACCGAGGGACAACGCGATCTGCCGAGAACTTTTCGCGCACGCGAGCGCGACTCTGTTCGCCGAGTTCGCGAGCCAAATTCGGAGATTCCACCAACGCATCTAGTGCAGCAGCAGCCGCGGCTACATCGCCGAAAGGAGATAAAGGGTAAGAGTCACCAATAACTTCGGGAATACCGCCGACACGAAAGGCGACGACAGGCTTACCGTAAAATGCCGTTTCGAGGATGCTCAGACCGAAGCTTTCGTATTCGGATGTGTAGAGTCCGGCATCCGCGGCTTCCAAATACTCTTCCACCGCGGCTGTATTCCGGCGAACAATGACGCTGCCGCGGAGTTCCAATTCGTCGAGCAGCGGCTCGTAAGTATCAAAAGGGCCTCCAGCTAAAATGAACAATCGAAGGCGCGCTCGGTTCTTCGACATAGCAATCGTGCGCAGTAGTAGATCGACGCGTTTGACGGGTCGCAAATTCGACATGTGCAATACAAGAAATTTATCGGGTACGCCGAAATCGCGCCGAACTTCTTCGCGGCTCCTCTTTGGTTTATTCGGAGTGAAGAAATTTGGAATCACTTCAATCCGTCGTTTCAAATGAAAAATTTCCTGGGTTTGATTCCGAAGACTGTCTGACACTGCGGTCACCGCATCGGAATGCACAAGCGCGTGCTCGATGGCGGTGCGGTAATCGGGATCCTGGCCGAGCAGAGTGGTATCGCTTCCGTGCAAAGTGGTGACGATGCGGGGAGCTGAGGGTCCTACGATTTGCGAGGCTAAACACGCAGCCAGTGCGTGCGGCACCGCGTAATGAACATGAAAAAGATCGAGCTGCTGGGAACGCGCGACTTCCGCCATTTTCACTGCGAGCGGCAGAGTGTAGTCGGGACACGGAAACAAAGCGTTGTCCGCAAATTCGACTCGATGGAAATGAAGGCCCTCTTGCGGCAGGTCTAGCCGAACGGGTTGAGCAGAACTGAACAAGTAAACTTCATGACCCCGGCGCGCGAGTTCTGACCCAAGAGCCGTCGCCAAAATCCCACTCCCGCCAATCAACGGAAAACACGCAATCCCAATTTTGAGCGGCCCCGATTCCATTACAGCTCCGTATACGCCCTGTCGAAGTCAGAAATTTCGTCGCGCTTGATGAATTTCACGTTGGGAGCATCCGCCTTGTTGATGTAATGCTGCTCGCTCGCACCGGCAACGTAATGCGTGCATCCAATTACTGATTGCATCCAACGGAAACGCGTATCGCGGGTCGGGCTGATTTGCTTTGGACCGAATTCTCCTCCCGGAATCTCTAGAAACCGATCGCCTCCTTTGTGTAGCAAGAATTTCCCGTCACGGTAACGCGCGCGAACGATCTCTCCTTCATAACGCCGATCGACGAAATAGTCCGAGACTGCCACGGCACGTGCTCTGAACTCCGGTGTACTGGATCGCTCTACCCTCACACCTTCCAGCAATCCCATCCGCGTGTACATCTCCAGACAAAAGTCGGCGAGATTCGAGCATTTGGTCTCCTTGAAGTGTGTGACCAGAGACCGCTCAACATAATTTGGAAGTTGGCGCGCAGTTTTCTCCTGCCATTCCGGAAGGACACGTTTGGCGTATAGCGGCGAAAACAGCTTCTGGATCCGATTCTCAAACTGAAAGTTCAGGGCCACCTCCTGGTTGCTGTTTTGGTCTCGCAAAATGGTAATCGTCTCGCGCGGGTCATGATCACTGTCGTGAAAGAAAAAAACTACTTCTCCCCCGATTTCTTTTTGAAGCCGCCGAGCTGTTAGAATCTTAGCGAACAAAAATCGCTTGGGAAAAAATCCGCACGGTTGCTGGCCGAAACAAATAATCGGATGATCCATCATTCAGGTTGAGTTTCATACCCCGGCGGCAGCTTCCGTGCTGCGAAAGATAGTTTGCTGCAGGACCGGCGCCAGGATCAACACGGTCGCGCATCCAATAAAATTATACCAGAGGTAACCGATGTTCGTGGTCGCGAACAGGACGAACACCACCGTTTGTGCAACGAGCCCTGCGAAAAACACCGCCGATCCAGTAACTCGACGAATGAAGAAAGCTGCCAGAAAGAGACCGAGAATGCTGCCATAGAACACGGAGCCCAGAATGTTGCCTGCTTCGATCAGATTTTCGACCAAGCTGGCAAACGAAGCGACGCCAATGGCAATCAAACCCCAGGCCGCCGTTAGCGCTTGTGCCGCGACCACATAATGATGGTCGCTCGCGTTCGGGCGAATCAACGGACGATAAAAATCGACTGCCGTGGTGGAACCGAGAGCATTCAGCGTTGCTGCGGTGGCCGACATGGTCGCGCACAAGATCACAGCGATCAGCAATCCGACAAGTCCATGCGGCATCTGCTGGAGAATAAAAGTAATGAATACGTAATCCGATTCCTTGCTTTTGGGATCCACGCCCGCTTGCGTGAGAACTGCCTTGGTTTGATTGCGCAACTCGCGCGCCTGCGCGTCGAGTTCGCGCAGCCTGATCATGGCAACATCGCGCTCGTTTGACGATGCATTGGAAACAGCGCGAATGAGATCCCGTTTTCGCGCGAAGACGTCGTCGAATTGGGTTTGCAACGCCGCTAACTGCCGCCCGTAGCCGCTCTCGACCGCACGTTGGTACGCCGGCTGATTGAAATAAACAGGCGGCTTCTCGAATTGATAAAACATGAAAACAATCGCGCCAAGCAGGAGAATAAAAAACTGCATGGGCACCTTCACCCCAGCATTGAACAGCAATCCGAGACGACTCTCTCTAAGTGAGCCCCCTGCGAGATATCGTTGTACCTGCGATTGATCCGCTCCGAAATAGGAAAGCGCGAGAAAAAAGCCGCCAATCAGACCCGACCAGAACGTGTAGCGCTTGTGCGGATCGACCGAGAAATCGACCGCCTCCAATTTGCCCATTTTGCCCGCGACCGATAGCGTGTTTTCAAACGACAGATCGGGCAATAGCCGGTAAACCGCGACCGCAAAAGCGATCGCCATGCCGACCATAATCACGATCATCTGGTAACGCTGGGTGATGCTTACAATCTTGGTCCCGCCCACGACCGTGTAGATAATGACCAGTCCGCCCGCGAGCCAAATGGTCAGGTTCAAGCGCCACCCGAGTAAGGCAGAGAGAACAATGGCGGGCGCGTAGATGGTGATTCCAGCAGCGATGCCTCGTTGCACAAGAAACAGGAACGCGCCGAGTAGCTGCGTCTTCTGATCGAATCGCTCGCCGAGGTACTGATAGGCCGTGTAAACTTTCAGCCGCTGATAGATGGGAACGAAGACGGCGCACACAACAATCAGCGCGAGCGGCTGCCCAAAATAATTCTGGATAAAACCTATGCCGCTCTCGTACGCCTGGCCCGGCATCGAAAGAAACGTGATCGGCCCCGCCTGCGTCGCGAGCACGGAGAGTCCAATCGTAGCCCAGCGAATACTCGCATCGCCCTTGAGATATTGACCGAAAGAGGCGCTTCCGCGGGTTCGCCAGAGGCCATAAAGCGGGATCGCCAGAATCGTGGCGATGAGAACGAGATAATCCAGCCGGTTCACGAAAACCGGACGGTAAAGAGGTAGAGGAGCACTACCTCCACTGCAAAAAGGGAAAGCGCCAGGCCATACGCTTTGCGCCAGGAACGCGCATCTGGCTTGTCATCGCCCGGGTTCATTTCCCCAATGACAACATGTTCGCGAATAACCGATAAGCTCCCGGGACGCCGGCCGGCAATTGTCGAAACCAGGAATAACTCGTGTAGACAAAGAAACCTTTGCCGAACTTTGCAACCAGCAGACCACCCTCGAGTGGCTTTTCCTTTGGATCGTTGGACGAAAGGATCGCGGTCCAAGCGGGATCCCATTTTTTAGGAAAGTAAAGTCCACGTTCCTGAACCCATCCCTCGAAATCTTTCGAAGTGATTTTGTTTGGGGTAGTCATGAGTGGATGATTTGGTGCCAGAATGCGCATCTCAGCATTTTCGTCAGTAACGCGATCGCGGGAGATTTCCAGTGGATACGGCCCCAGTTGCTCAGTCTTAAGATCCGCCAGTGTGTTGTACTGCGCGATCACAACTCCGCCAGCCTTTACATAGGCAAATAGTTCCGGCAACCAATTGTAAATTCGGTCCTGCGTATTGTAGGCACGGATCCCTAGCGCGACGGCAGAGAACTGCGCAAGGTTCTTCGCCGTGATATCGGTTTCGCTCAAAACTTTCACCGAGTAACCGATCTGTTGAAGACTTTCCGGAATATCATCGCCAGCACCGGGAATGTAACCGATGCGATCGCCTTTCTTGCGGATATCAGCGCGAACAAGTTTAACTTCCGACTGCGGCATCAGCGTGTGCACGCCGATGTGCGGATAGGAAATGCGCACGCGCTCGAAGGAATAGTCACGGCCGTCGATTGAAACGATGGCTCGCAACGTCCCTTCGCCATTCTGGTCTGGTGGTTTGACGGTAAACGTGGCCTCCGTCTCGGCATTGGCTCCTTTCAAATCTATCGGTAGAGACGCCGGATAAACTTCCCACCCCTCCGGTACAGCCAGTTTAAATTCTCCTTTCACAGCACCGGTGGCCGCAATGACATGTACTGAAACGGGTTTTGGCTGCCTCGTCGCGAATACCAACACGTTGTCCGCGACTTTCACGAAAACAGGTGGCGCAATGACCAAACGTCGCCGGAGTTCGCCCGCCACCGGGTCAACCGTCCGGTACTTCGTGTCCACGGTGTAGCGAAGTTCCTGTCCGTTGACTTGCAGCACTATTTGTATGGGTAACTCGGGCGGATTTTCGGGCAGGCCGATCAGTCTTTGGTCATCTACAGCGAAGGCGCCAAGCGTTCCAGGTTTACGAAGCCAGTACGGCTGCGAATAGGGAGTGTCCTCTGGGATTTTATACGACAGTTCCTTCGTAACGAGTTCGTTGGACGGAAACGCCGCATCGATTTTCATCGAGTCGCCCGAGAGCGGAAAACGTACTTCTTGCAGTGTGACTGGAAGATTGCAGCGGTTAATTGCCTCCAGCTTTATCTTCTCCGTTTGCCCTGGTGTAACGGTCTCGTTGCTTGTTGATGCTTCGACATGCAAACCGAGACATGCGGCGATAATTTCGTCCAACTCCGCTGTCTTTTCCGGGACCCAGGAGTCATCCTTAATTTCACTCATCGCCTGCCGTAGCTTCAATAACTCAGGCACGGATGCGGCTGGATCGGTTGGATGAAACCGTGAAATGATTTGACGAATTTCCGTGGCGACCGATTCCGAATTCGGGACTCGCGACCAGCTGGTATTGATGCCTTCGAAAAGCGAGCTGGTCATGGGCTGACCTTCCAACAGTTTGAAATATTCTTTTCGCGCTCCGCGCCGCGGCGGGCTGCCCACGCCCTGACTCTTGTGCATGCTTAGACTTGCGGCCGCAATTTCCGTATACGCTTTCCCGAGAAGCGGATTGTAACCGCCCGCTTCCAAAACAGTGAGACCTGTCGGATCGAAAGGAAGGTTGCGGTTCGAAAAGAAAAATGGCGACGTGTTCCAAACCAGTCGCGTCGGACGCCAGGGTTTTACAAAAGCCAGTTGCTCCGGGAAACGATTTGGGTTACCGGCGGCCTCGAATGCTTCACGCGCCAGGATGGCTGATGCCGTATGATGGCCGTGCGTCAGTTCATCCTCCGGACTGAAACGCGTCACCATTACATCCGGCCGGAATTTCCGGATTACCAAGACCACATCGGACAGAATTTTGTCGTGATCCCAGATGCGCATGGTCTCTTCAGCCGTCTTCGAAAACCCGAAGTCGATCGCTCGCGAGAAGAATTGTTTGCCGTGATCGATGCGCCGGGCTGCGAGCAATTCTTCTGTTCGAATAATGCCCAGGCGCTCGCGCAGTTCCGGGCCGATCAAATTCTGACCGCCATCCCCGCGTGTAATCGAAAGATAGGCGGCGTTATAGAGTGAGCTATTCGCCCACAACGGCATGAGATTTGTGTTCTCGTCATCGGGGTGAGCTGCAATGTAAAGGACTCGGCCAAGCACGTTGAGCTTCTGTAGAGCGAGCTGAATCTCGCTCGCATTCATTTGGTCTGGAGACAACAACGGCGGCGCATCGGCGGGATTGGCCGTGCCCGCGACTGCGAGCATCGAAACAACAACTGCTGCGCGCCAACAGCGCTTAATGCTGTGCTGCATCACGCGTAGCGGCGCACTTTCCAGTGAGCGTCCCATCGAGGCTATCGTCCCAAGTCCGAGATAGCCGCGTTACTTATTGATGTCCTGCTTCGCCTCGAGCCGATCGATGAGCCCCTTGATAGCCTGCTTCTGCGCGTCACTAGGAGCGGCAGCTTGCGCCTGTTTC
>JBKPGQ010000222.1:0-2383 GCA_046729455.1 Verrucomicrobiota bacterium | reverse complement strand
GTCCGTAGCCGTTCACGATTCGAAATGCTTCCAATTGTTCGTAGAAGTTCGTCAGCCACCCAGGTGGCCGGCTCTGCGGCTCGAACGCGCTGAAAATGAGCCACGCGTTGATCGGCAACGTGACAACAATCACCACAATCGCCGCGTAACTGCACAGTTGATTTGGTAGGGCGCGACTGGTCCGAGCCGGACTGGCATCTGGCGCGCCGTCGATGGGCGCGCGGATGTCTCGGCGGGTCGTCCCTATTGCCGCATCATCGATCAGCAACAAACACAACGCGATCGTCAGCAGATTGAAGAAGCAATAGTTGCCGGTAAGGGCGATTACGACTTGAAGAAAGATCATTAATCCCGCGGCAATCAGGCGCGGGCGTCGCGGCGCCGAGATGAAAAACGGCACGATGATCTCCACTGCGAGACAAAATGCGACCGAGAAATGTTTGAACCATTCCGAAGTTTTGTCTGCCCACCAAGCGAAGACTGTGGGCAACGGTTGCGACCAGTAATGATAATCAAGTGCTGTAAGCGCGCTCCAATAAAACGAATGATTTAGCCAGCCCCATGAATCGTCGCCGCTGGTCAACTTCACGACGCCGGACATGAGCAGTAATTTAAAAAGAAGGAACTTGAGCAAGAACAAACCGGCCCGTGAGACCGGAGAAGCTCTAGCCTGGGCAGCTGACCCGGGCCGCCACATCAGCTCCCGCGGCCATAATCGCCATGGCGCGAGAAAGATCGACAAAAAGCCGGCTTCCAGGAGGAGAACATCCCATTGAAAGCTCAGAAACACTTGACCAGCAACTGTGAGTGACAGGTAGAAGGCAAAAAGCACGACAAGGACAAGCGCGGGGGCGATTCCAAGAATCAGAAGCAATGAAAGAACAACGCCGCCACCACAAAGGAAATGTAGAAACGCGTTGCTCGAGTCGAACCAGCAAAGTGTTGGCAAAAGAAGGTAGGCGTCTGACCCGAGTTGCTGCCGAACTGCTGGGAGAAACTGATTAACCGGCGACACGCCGTTGCTGCCAACGAGCCCATCCACTTGCACCCAAAGAGACACGAACGCGACCAGATAGACGAGGCCAAGGACGCGGAGAAACCAGCGCCGCGCCCAAAAATAAGTGGGCGGCCGCACGTCCTTGCCCCATAGCAATCGAGTAAGGGTTGATCCGAAACTGCGATGCCGCGCGATGAATTTGTACGCAGCCTCGGAAATCGCTGCGAAACCGGGCACGTGATTGTAGCTCCACGCCAGCCATTTCCTCGAAGATCGATATCGCAACGAACGATACACGGCTTCGGCGGCAAAGAAGGCTTCGCCATCCGGCTCGATGAGCGCAGCAGCACTCTTGAATTGGTCGATTGGAATTTCGGGGAACCGCGTGGCTGCCTCCTGATACGTGGCATAATCCACTTTGCCAGCAGTGACCTCGCGCCAGCGTTCGATCCACCGCTTGCAAAAATGACATTCGCCGTCCCAAATCATGAGAGGTTTTTGCGGCGGGTTCGAAACGCAAAGATGTTCGCTTCGCTTCACAAACGCCCAACGTCCAATGTCCAACGTCCAACGTCCAATTCAGAATCCGAGTTCGACGTTGGATGTTCGGCGTTGAGCGTTGGGTGTTTGCTAAGTCTCAAACTCCGCCCAGACCGGGGCATGATCGGATGGTTCCTTGCCCTTGCGCATTTCGATATCAATTCCCGATGCGCTGCAGCGCTTTGCTAGTTTTTCACTAGCCAGAATCGCGTCGATGCGCAGGCCGCGATTTCTTTCGAATGCGCGCATCTGATAATCCCACCAGCTGAAAAGTTCGCCTTCCTTGTGATGAATCCGCAGTGTGTCTCGCAAGCCGATTTCGCATAGTTTCTGAAACGCGGCGCGTTCGCCATCGGAACACATAATGGCGCCATGCCAAAGGTCTGCGTCGTAAACGTCGATATCTTCCGGCGCGACGTTGAAGTCACCGCAGACCACCACATCGTTCGATTTTTCTTTCGCGACGCAATCGCGCAGGCGGTGATACCAATGCAGTTTGTATTCGTAGGCAGGGGAACCAACCGCCTGCCCGTTCGGCGCGTAGATCGAAAACACTCGCACATGGTCAATGGTCGCTGCGATCACGCGTGCCTGCGGATCGATCACTTCGTCGCAAAGCGAGGGGCGTGCATCCTGCAGCTCAATTTTCGACAGAATCGCGACGCCGTTGTACGATTTTTCCCCGTGATAAGCCGCGTAATAACCGGCCGCCTGCAGACCAAGCACCGGGAATTGGTCGTCCGTGCATTTTGTCTCCTGCAAACAAACGATGTCTGGCCCGGTCGCTTCCAGCCAGGCGAATAAGCGATCCTGGCGTTTGCGCAGCGAATTAATGTTCCAGGAAAC
>JBKPGQ010000221.1:0-2901 GCA_046729455.1 Verrucomicrobiota bacterium | reverse complement strand
GCTTCATGGCGCGTGCTGTCTTCAACTTCAGTGGCGGCGTTTTATTCGGTGCTGGTTGGGATCTGAATCTCCCCGGGACCTATACCGTGAATGCGGACGGTACTGGCACCATGACTTTGGCGGGGCTCCATCGCAGCAACTTCGTGATCGGTGCTGGCGGAAACGAGCTTAAGTATATTGGTACCGACCCCACGGGCGGCATCGTCAACGGTGGTTCGATGGTGAAACAATAGCCGGCAATAGCTCTGAAGCAGTTCGCGATCAGCCGCCACTCTTCACTGTGTGGCGGCTGATTGTTTCTCCGTCTGCGGGGAAGCACGCGCCCCGGCGTGTTCGCGATTACGCGCTCGATTCGGTTTCTCGGCCAACAGAAGGCAACAACGCGATTAAGAATCTCTGTTTGTGGAATCCAAATGCATTCTTCGCCATTTCGTTCTGTTTAAAAACCGATCGGTAAAATCCGCGTGACCTGTCACGCCGTAGCTTTGGCGTAGGCGGATCCCAGGTCTCTCCGCTTCAACGCTTCAACAGATGAACGATTTAGCGATTTAACGCAGCGAAGCCAACTTCCCGCGTAAGGGATCCAAAAATTTTACGCAGTACTCCAGTGAACGGCCAGAAATAACTCCTCACGATGAGGAATCATAGAAGGCCAAAGCAAGAAAAACCAAATCAATCAAAGGAACAAAAAGATGAACCTTAAAAAGCAAATAGCAGTTATCGTTCTTGCCCTGACAGCGACCACTTCGCTGGTCTGGAGCCAGGACAGACAAGCGTTACCATCACCGACCGCCCCAACCCTTCAGGGGACGTGGCGCGTTACCGGAACCGTGGTCGACTGTATTACTGGTCAGGATATATTCTCATTTCCGCGTATCGAGACCTTCAATCAGGGCGGCACTTACACCGGCTATGGGGTCCCACCAGGTGGCGATCCCGGTCAGGGAACTGAATACGGTGTTTGGCAGCGCGAGCCAGGCAGTCAGAATTACTTGGTCAGAATTGTGGCTTACCTCTATACCCCGGAAGGCGATTTTGACGGCAGAACTGAAATTACCGCCACGGACCATCTCACCAGCGCCAACAGCTTCGAGAGTAGCAGCGTCACAGTCCAGTTCTTCGATGCCGACGGCAATCTAGTCTTTACCGGGTGCGCCAGGGAGACTGGAACGCGGTTTGAATAAACCTGGGAAAACAAGATTCGACCTCTGACCAATTGACGGGTTTGGCGCGTTCCATCCGCGCCAAACCCATTCGCTAATCAAGAGTTTGCTCAGAGTTCTTTGCGAGGCGGAACTCTAGCTCATTGAGACGAGCACGATCCCGACGCTGATCAGCAAAGCGCCAATCGCCAGCCGCATGTTCAGCTTTTCCTTCAGCACAACCGCTGCCATCAGCGTGATAAAGATCACGCTCAGACCCTGGAATGGATAGAGATAACTCAGGTCGAATCGCTGCAGCAATCCTAGCGTGAGAAAGAACGAAATCGTCATAAGAACAATGCCGCCGGTGACCCTCGAGAGAAACCTGACGTTCCGAAAACCGGTTGTTGTCGTGGCTTCCATCGCTCGCTTCAGGACGAGCTGAGCCACGACGAAGCTTAACAGAGAAACAACGATTAAAAAGAAGGCGACAAAGCTCATAAGCGTTCCTCGATTTGTGCAATCGGTTTTGCGACCAGCGCTAATCCGATAACAACCAGCGCAATCCCGTACCAACGCAGCGGCGAAATCAATTCGCCCAGAAAAATCCAGCACCCGAGCGGAACGAGAATATCGACCACGCGCGACAGAGGAAAAGCGATGGTGAGTGGAATATATCTCAGCACATAAAGCCAACTGATGAAGCTGGCGATGATGAGAAGAATCGCCCACCACACCAGTGGCGAAGACAAACCGTTAACACCCGTCCAGGACCATGCGCTGCCTGTGTCTGCGACCTCTGTTGCGCCGCGTTTCAAAAGAAATTCGGACACAAGCACGCAGGCAATGCTGAGAGCAAGTTGCAGCCAGGGGTTGCCGAAACCGGAAGGTCGATTTTGCATCCGCTTTTCTAGCGCGCGATCAAATCGCCGCAAACAATTTTCGAAGTGCGGACGTTTTAGCGCGCCCGCGGCCTATCAGAGCTGATCGGCGTTAGGAAACCGCTGCAAAACAGGATCGTGACGCGTCGGGCCGAGGTATTTGATCAGACGGCGAAAAATCGGGTTGAACAGCGGATTTGTGTGCATGACGTAGAGATCGAGCGGCACAAGCTCACAATCCAGATGCAGCTTCGGTTCGTAGTTGAGCGGGTTGCTGTAGTAGTACTTCAAACCTTGTTCCAGCGCCCAAGAAATGATGTCGCGCAACGTGTAAAAATAAAGATGCAGGTCGAGCGCGACGCTGTAGTCCAGTCCGATGCATTCATCATAAATTTTGTCGTAGCAGACGAGGCAAAAACTGAAAGCGACGATCTTGCCTAGCTGACGCCAGATAAAGAACCGCGCACGTTCCGGCATTCGTTGTGCGATTGCGCAAAAATAATCTTTCGTCAGTGTCTCGAATTTGAACGGCGAACGCTCGTGGACGGCGAGATAGAGGGGGTAGATTTCATCAATGAGAGCTGCGATGTCGCTGACGATCTCCATCTCGATCTTGGGCGCGTGCTCTGCTTTGCGGAATTTTCGACGCAGATCTTTTCGAGTGGCTTTGCTGAGCGTGCGAAAATATTCGTCCCAGTTTTGATAAGGGAGTGGAAGGCGCGTCATTGGCATGCTGGGAATCCGCACGTAACCATTTCGGGGGAATGTTTCCAGCTCCAAGCGATAGGTCGCAGGAAAATCTTTTAACACAACCAGTGAAGCCTTGTTTTGTCTTGCATAGGTCGAAAGGCTTGCTTGCAACGCGTTTGCCACCCAGC
>JBKPGQ010000220.1:0-5019 GCA_046729455.1 Verrucomicrobiota bacterium | reverse complement strand
GTTCCGATCCTTTCGTGCCGCGATAAGTTCCGCTCCGAGCAATGTCGCCGGTTGGCGCGACAAGACACGTAAACATAGCTGCCGCCTCTTTTTGACCCTTTTTGATCAAATCGGCAGTATCGATCGTGTTTATCAACGAGTTGGGACCTGTTCCAACTAGAGCAGGCCGGAACTCCGGCAGCGCCGGCGTCGGTGTTGGTGACCCAACTTTTACCGTTTGCGCCGACGCAAGGTCAGCAGTGAGCAGCAAACCAATTACGAAAAATGTTCCGAGCCGCATGGCGGAATAGGCAAGCAGGATGCGCGGTTTTTGCAAGGGGAACTGAATTCATGCCGCAATCGCCAGCGGGTTCACCGCGGCCATCCGATGGACGATTTTGTGACGCTGGAAGTAACCAATTAGCGCATCTCGCGTTTGCACTGGGTGCAGGATGCAGTTTGCCTCCGGTCGCTCTAGGAACGCGCGCAATTTCATAAAGTGATGGCCGCCGCTGCGTGCATCGAAACTGTTAAGCGCAATGACGTATTTCTTGTTCCGATCCAGCGTTTCGCGGTTGGCCAGGGTCATCGAGACGATCTTGCAGCTGTCGCCGCGACCTTCTGTTTTGATTTCGAACCCAAGCAGATTGCGCTTTTCGTGGCTGGCGAACACATCTTCCATCGCAACTTTTATTTCCTCTGGAGAAAGTTGCGCCGTCACAATGTAGTTCTCGTAAGGAATTATATTCCAGACGTCGTTAACCGTTTTCGAACCGGCGACCAAACCGGCCTTGTCATCGAATGTCCCGTGCATGACTCCATCAACCGGCACACTTCGTTCCACCAACATTTCCATGATTGCCGCTCCGATCAGCCTCTCGACGTCGCTTGGCCGGCCGGGACGGCTTCGACCACGCAGCGTCTCGGCCAGTTCACCGATCGGTTCCGACACTGCGGCAACCGATTCGGCGAGCTGCGATTTCGCTCGTGAAAGAACCATCTGATCAAAGCCGAAGCGGTTGTCCATCAGCTCGCACATGGCATCCCGGCGCAGCAGCTTCTTTGAATTGCGATCAAAGAGAAGATCGACGCGCCCCACGTGAATGCCGAAATGATCTGCCTGAGTAAACAACACGCCATTCGTTAGCCGACTGGGGACGTCCTGATGCGTGTGGCCGGCTATAAACACCGACACCTCCGGAAATTCCGATGTCAACGCCATTACCGTATTGGCAAAATCATCGCCGCCGGAGCGCGTTTTTAGTCCCATGTGACCCGTTAGTACGATCGCGTCCGCGCCTCCGCTCTTCGCACTCGTAATCGCACGGCGAACGGACTCGACCGGATGCCGAAAATCAAGTCCCCGGGTAAATTCCGGCCAAAGCCAAAATGGCATCCCCGGCGTGGTGATACCGATGATTGCGATCTTGATTCCAGCAATTTGCTTCAAAATGAACGGCTGAATTTTTGCAAACGGGTGCTTCCCGTCTGGAAATTCGCCAGCCAGTTTTCCTTCCATCAGCATGTTCGCGCCAAGAACTGGCATGTTTGATTGTTGCAATGCGCGTTCGAAGCATTCCATCCCCCAATCGAATTCATGATTGCCGACGACCCAGGCGTCATATTCGAGATGATTGAGCAGATCGATCATCAACGCGCCCTTGTTTCGGAGGCTGACGTCAGTTCCCTGATACACGTCGCCGACGTCGATCAAGATCGAGTTGGGGTTTTCCCGCTGCCAGCGCCTGATTCGCATCGCGCAACGAGCCAGTCCGCCGCGATCTGGATTTCCGTCATAGTCGAAGGTTGGCAATATATGACCGTGTAAATCCGTCGTATGCAGGATCGAAATACAAACCGTGTCGGGATTGAGCGCCGCAGCAGCGCTCGCGAGCGTCGGAACAGCACTGACCAGTCCCACCTGACCGGCGAGTTTCAAAAACTCCCGACGACTCCAGGATCTCTCCTCGTCAAACATCGCCTATTCCAATGCGCTGGCATCTTAGGCCGCATCGTTCATCGCCTCAATGAAAATGCTAGGCGTTCAGCGTGTCTTGACCGTGAGACCGTTTGGCTGACACTTCGGAATGCTTAACGAAAACGCTGTTGCCGATTTCAAAGCGAACCTTCGTGGACAACTGATCGAACCGGGTGACAAAGATTACGATGAAGCCCGGAAGGTGTACAACGGGATGATTCACAAAAAGCCGCGCCTCATTGCCCGTTGTGCCGACATAGCGGACGTCATTAACTCGGTGAATTTTGCGAGAGAGAATGGTCTGCTCCTCTCCATCCGAAGTGGCGGTCACAACGCGGGAGGCTTGGGCATTTGCGACGATGGTTTGGTCATCGACCTCAGCCCGATTAAATATACGCGGGTCGATCCCGCGGCCCGCACCTTGACTGTCGGAGGTGGTTGTACATGGGGCGATGTCGATCACGCAACGCATGTGTTTGGAATGGCCACGCCCAGCGGAATTATCTCCACGACCGGCGTCGGCGGGTTGACCCTTGGCGGAGGAGTCGGATATCTCACTCGGAAATGCGGGTTGAGCATCGATAATCTGCTCTCAGCTGACGTGGTCTTGGCCAATGGCAATTTTGTTAAGGCAAACGTTGATGAGAATTCCGATCTGTACTGGGCGCTTCGCGGTGGTGGCGGAAATTTCGGCGTTGTCACGTCTTTCACGTTCAGGCTTCACCCGATCGACATGCTCTATGGCGGCCCAATGCTCTATGAATTAAGCGAGACAGCCGATGTAATGAAATGGTATCGCGATCTGATTCCCGCGGCGCCTGACGATTTGAACGGGTTTTTTGCTTTTCTCACCGTCCCGCCTGTCGCGCCTTTCCCGGAACATCTGCACATTAAAAAAATGTGCGGCATCGTTTGGGCATACGCGGGAGCTCAGGAGAAAGCAGAGGAGACATTCAAGCCGATCCGCGCTTTCAAAAAGCCTGCGCTCGACTTTGTAGGTCCTCTGCCGCAACCGGCGTTACAAAGCATGTTCGACGCCTTGTATCCTCCAGGTTTACAGTGGTACTGGCGCGCGGATTTTGTGAACGAGCTCAGCGATGACGCGATTGCCCAGCACATGCGCTTCGGTGAAGCGCTTCCAACGATGCATTCCACCATGCATATGTACCCGATCGATGGCGCCGCATCGCGCGTCGGCAAGAACGATACGGCTTGGAATTATCGGGATGCGAAATGGGCGCAGGTGATGGTAGGTGTCGATCCCGACCCGGCGAACAAAGAGAAAATCGTCTCATGGACGAAGAGTTATTACGATGCGCTTCATCCCTACTCCGCCGGCGGAGCCTACGTGAACTTTTTGATGGGTGACGAAGGCGAAGAACGCGTGAAAAAAACTTACGGCAGTAATTACGAACGGCTGGTCACTATCAAGAATAAATACGATCCTGATAATTTCTTTCGTGTGAATCAGAACATCAAACCGAGTTAGTTGTAGCGGCGCTCGCCGCGGCGAGCGCCGAGCGTAAAGGACAGGCGTTTGGCACAAACGCCCTACAAGAAAAATGACAGCTGATGCACTAAGATCATTGCAAGCACCACTAAAAGCGCAATATCGCGAGCATCCTGAGACCGCGTTGGTCACGCTCCACGCGCAAGGGCGAATCGGAGAAACTATCACCTGCAAAATCGAAACGGGAAAAGCGCGCGTCGAAGCCGGGCTTCACCCAGCGACGGGCGGGAATGGAGAGAGCGCGTGTTCGGCCGATATGCTGCTCGAAGCGCTCGTAGGCTGCGCGGGCGTCACGCTGCGCGCAGTCGCTACCGCTCTGAACATTCCGTTGCGCGACGCGACGCTTCGAGCGGAGGGCGATCTCGATTTTCGCGGCACCCTCGGCGTTTCCAAAGACGTGCCAGTCGGCTTCAAGCAAATTCGATTGCAATTCGATTTGGATACCGATGCGAGCGAAGAACAGCTCGCCTCGCTGCTTCGTTTGACTGAACGATACTGCGTCGTTTACCAGACGCTCAGGCACCCCGCCAAGATCAGCATTTTGCATCGTGTTGTATCTCGGTAAAGTTCAGCCGCTATGCCGCTATACATGGACATTCATAATCTCCCCGAGGGGATGACCGCAGACGATGTCGCAAAAGCGCATGCGAAGGATATGGAAACGCAGCAGAAATATGGCGTCGAGTACACCAAATACTGGGTAAACGAGAGCGGCAGGAAAGTTTTTTGCCTGGCGCATGCGCCAAATGCTGAGGCAGCAGAATGTGTGCATCGCGAAGCACACGGGATGATGGCGGAGAAAATTATTGAAGTGGATCCTGAACTCGCTGAAGCAATTCTCGGGCGCGTTGAAACGGACTCGGCGGGAGCAGCTGTTTTACCTGGTGGTGGAGCCGATGCACGAGATCCCGGAATCCGGACCATTCTGTTCACGGACGTTGTAAATTCAACGACATTGACCCAATCGCTCGGCGACGAGGCAGCGCTCGCGATGCTCGGTGTGCACGACACGATTGTGCGAGACGCGTTGTCCGCTCTTGGCGGTCGCGAGGTGAAACACACAGGCGATGGGATCATGGCGTCGTTCGTGTCGACAGCAGCCGCGGTCCGATGCGCAATCCAGATTCAACGCGAGTTAGATAAGCACGCGCAAGTGAACCCCGAACGCGCGCTCAAGGTTCGAGTTGGCGCCGCAGCAGGTGAACCCGTCGAACAACATAACGATCTCTTTGGATCAACAGTTCAACTGGCCTCCCGTCTATGCGCTCACGCGCAACCGGAACAAATCCTGGTATCGAACGCGATCGCCGAGTTGTGCCTCGGGAAAGGACTTCTCTTCGAAGACCTGGGCGAAGTTACCCTCAAAGGCTTTGGTTCTCCGGTCCGCGCCCATTCAGCCGCATGGAAGCAGTGATTGACTGGTAACTCCCGCGTAGTCATTAAAGTAATTCTTTGGAACGGGCGGCAGCTCTTCGCCTCGCACGCGACAAAGCGTAACGAAAAGGGCGACAACAACGACGCCAAATTGCTTTGCTTGGCTAGAGCCCGCCGT
>JBKPGQ010000219.1:0-2487 GCA_046729455.1 Verrucomicrobiota bacterium | reverse complement strand
TGAACGGCCAATGAGGATGCCGTTGCGATAAACGTGCATGGTCTGCTCTGGGACGCTCACAAGCACCATGAGCGGACCGCTCGGCGAGAGCTGCGGTTTCCACCAATACTCGCCCGGCTTGAGTTGGCCGGTCGGTTTTCCAGTGGGCGTGCCTTTAGTATGAAACGAAGGTTGTTTGACCGCCTGCGCAGTGGTGAGCAGGGCGACGGAGAGAGCGAAGATTTTCAGGAATTTCATCAGATGATCACAGACGTGAATCGTGATGAAAGCAGAAAGCTTCCGCATTCGCAAGGAGACTTTCGTCCTTGTTCGTACAGCACACTGCAAAAAAAGCTCGCGTTCCTCAATGAGCAGAACCGCGCATGCTTTCACCATGGTCCTAAAGTCCAGTACTCAAAGGGTCCGAATGTCTACGACGTTGTCGCTTGCTGATGTTACATCACGGATGATCGGTCGAGCGATGATCAGGTCTTCGGCGACTGGAGTGGCGGTGGAGATTTTGGCGCTTCAGGAAGTTTCTGTGGCTGGCCGGCGGGCGCTGGCTCCGGCATGCGTACCAGCAACCATGTTTGAGTGCGCGAGTTCCCAAAATGGACCGCAATCGGGGACACGTCCTGGGTGAGATTGCCCAGCGTCGTCTCGAAAATCGTTTCGGTGTTATCGCCGATGCGCCAGGCCGCGCGTTGGCTGGCCTTTTCTACCTGCCCGGCAACGGGACGGGTATCGTTGGTTATCGTGCTTTGAAACGCTCCGCTGATAATGCCTTGCTGATTGATTGAGAGCTGAAAGAACATAACCGGATCGCCTCTATCCTCCTGTGCGAGGGCAAAGACACCCAACGGCATCCATTCCGTTGGTTGATTCGGATCGGATGGCGGGAGCGGCGGCGGCGGTTGTTTAACGTTCGCGGCGGCTTCCAGTATTGGTTTGTCATATTGTTCAGCAGCGAACGGCTGATTGTCGACATACACAGTGTCTCCCTCATAGACTACGTTCACCCCATAATCGACGTACGTTGGATCCGGCGGCACAGAGACAAAGTTCGCTAGTGAATTCCAAGTTGGGGTGCTCCACCACCACCACGGGTCAGAAGGATAGTAGCCGGGCCACCAAGTTCCCCAGCCCCAATAGCCCCACCAAGCGTCGTCGAAGACATCATCGTACAAATCCCGCGCATTGTCCCAAATTTCCTCAGCCCGATCAGCGCGGTAGTCCCAGAGATCTTTGCGATATTGCTGCCAATCTTCGCGCCTCTGGTCGCGGAAGTTCTGGCGGTCTTCGCGCCTGCTCTGGAGGTTGTCCCAGAGTTCGTCCCGATTCTTCTGGAAATCTTCGCGCCCCGCTTGGCGTTGGTTGGCTCGCTCGTTCCAAGCATCGTTCCTCTTATAAACCCGCTCGCGCCATTTGTAGTCGCGATTTAGCGAACGCGTGCTCCAATTTGGGCGTTGCTGTGGAGGAGCAGGCTGTTGACCGCCGCTAAAACGATTCGCGGGAAGTTGACCACTGCGATTTGCGGCCGCCCCGCCGAGCGCAACGCCGGCCCCGATCCCGCTGGCGACGCCGAGAAAATTGCCGGCATCGCTTCTACCCGGGCGCTGGGTTGGAACCTTACCAGGACGTGTTGCTGTGCCACCTTCATTGCGAGCGGGAATTTGCGAAGGCCGACTTCCGATGTCGCGACCCGGTCGATTTCCGGACGGCAATTGTGTCGCGCTTCCCCCCATTGATGGACGACCGCCGCCGGATTGACCTCGGGACGGACTCGATGGCACTCGGCCGCCACTCGACCGCGACCCTCCGAGATCGGAGAACAATGGAGAATCGGCTGGGATACTATACGATCCAGAGGAACTGCCGCTGCTTCCGCGGGAAAAACTGCTGCTGCTCGCGGAAAAGCTACCACCACCGCCACGGGAAACACTGTTGTTACCGCTGGAGAAACTACCGCCGCCGCGAGAAAAACTGCCGCTATCAGAGAAACTGCTACTGCCAGAGAAACTGCCGCCACCTCGGGAAAAACTTCTCTCACCTCCAGAGAAATTGCTATCGCCTCGCGAAAAACTACCTCCACCGCGAGAAAAGCTTCCGCCACCTCTCGAAAACCCCCCACCTCCACGTCCCCCGCCACCACGTCCGCGGGCAAACAAAGACACACAATCGAGAATGAACAGCGCGATGATTCCCGCGCTCAGGACAAGAAGAAGTCGTGAACGCATGGCATCAACGCCCTTTCACCCGATTAATCTCAATTCGCCCGATGCCCGGTTGCGGTAAACCGTCGAGGGTACGGTTGTTCGATTCCCAGGTGAAGCGATCATTGCTGAGCCTGGAAAAAGTATTGTCCGCGGCGGTCCGATTGCCTTCCGGAGTAACACCTGTTTCGCGCTGAAGCCAACGATCGCCCTCGCGTGTCCAGCGTCCCTCGGAGAACCCGCCCTCATTATCAAACGTCCAGGAGCGAATGCAGCCCTCGATCGGATCCCAGCC